>NZ_JBMKJG010000006.1:0-241712 GCF_049237765.1 Enterobacter cloacae complex sp. SHL021
ACAAGGGAAGACTTACTCGTGGCTGCAACCCTACTAGCTCAAAATTTATTCACACATGGTTACGCTTTGGGGAAATTATGAGGGGATCTCTCAGCACTCAGCCTCTCGAAGGGCTGGACATGGACAAGATCATCGCCATGATGGTGGGCCGTTCCCTGAACCAGCGTTTCCCGGACAAAGAGAACAAGCCGGGTGAGGTGATCCTTGAGGTGCGTAATCTGACCTCGCTGCGTCAGCCCTCTATTCGCGACGTCTCCTTCGACCTGCACAAGGGCGAAATTCTGGGCATTGCAGGCCTGGTTGGGGCAAAACGTACCGATATCGTCGAAACCCTGTTTGGTATTCGCGAGAAAGCCGAAGGCACCATCACGCTGCACGGTAAGAAAATTAACAACCACAACGCCAACGAAGCCATTAATAATGGTTTTGCACTGGTGACGGAAGAGCGGCGTTCGACCGGTATTTATGCCTATCTGGATATTAACTTTAACTCGTTAATTTCTAATATCCGCAACTATAAAAACAAAGTGGGTCTGCTGGATAACTCCCGCATGAAGAGTGATACCCAGTGGGTTATTGACTCTATGCGCGTAAAAACGCCGGGGCATCGTACGCAAATTGGTTCGTTGTCGGGCGGCAACCAGCAAAAAGTCATTATCGGTCGTTGGTTATTAACGCAGCCAGAAATTCTGATGCTGGATGAACCAACCCGCGGTATTGACGTCGGCGCGAAGTTTGAAATTTATCAGCTGATCGCTGAACTGGCGAAAAAGGATAAAGGGATCATTATTATCTCTTCCGAAATGCCGGAATTGTTAGGGATCACAGACCGTATTCTGGTTATGAGCAATGGTCTCGTTGCCGGTATTGTTGACACGAAAACGACAACGCAAAACGAAATTTTGCGTTTAGCGTCTTTGCACCTTTAAGATCAGGGGCTCCTCATGAGTGCGTTAAATAAAAAAAGTTTTCTCACTTATCTGAAAGAAGGCGGTATTTACGTTGTTCTTTTAGTATTGCTGGCCATTATCATTTTCCAGGACCCCACGTTCTTAAGTCTGCTGAACCTGAGTAACATTCTGACTCAGTCTTCCGTGCGTATTATCATCGCGCTGGGCGTGGCGGGGCTCATCGTCACCCAGGGGACTGACCTTTCCGCAGGGCGCCAGGTCGGCCTGGCGGCGGTGATCGCGGCAACCCTGTTGCAGTCGATGGAAAACGCCAACAAGGTGTTCCCGGAAATGGCGACCATGCCCATTTTCGTGGTGATCCTGATTGTCTGCGCCATCGGTGCGGTGATTGGTCTGATCAACGGTATTATCATCGCTTACCTGAACGTGACGCCATTTATCACCACCCTGGGTACGATGATCATCGTTTACGGTATCAACTCCCTGTACTACGACTTCGTCGGTGCGTCCCCCATCTCGGGCTTCGACAGCGGCTTCTCGACCTTCACGCAAGGATTTATTGCGCTGGGCAGCTTCCGCCTGTCGTATATCACCTTCTACGCGTTGATTGCGGTGGCGTTCGTCTGGATCCTGTGGAACAAAACCCGCTTTGGTAAGAACATCTTCGCTATCGGGGGCAACCCGGAAGCAGCGAAAGTGTCCGGCGTGAACGTGGCCCTGAACCTGCTGATGATTTATGCCCTGTCCGGTGTGTTCTATGCCTTCGGCGGGATGCTGGAAGCGGGCCGTATCGGCTCTGCCACCAACAACCTCGGCTTTATGTACGAACTGGATGCGATTGCCGCCTGCGTGGTGGGCGGGGTCTCCTTCAGCGGCGGTGTGGGTACCGTGCTTGGCGTGGTCACCGGTGTGATCATCTTTACGGTCATTAACTATGGCCTGACCTACATCGGCGTGAACCCGTACTGGCAGTACATCATCAAGGGCGCCATTATCATCTTCGCGGTTGCGCTGGATTCACTGAAATACGCGCGTAAGAAATAACCTTCCTGAAAAGTTAAACCCGCCGTATGGCGGGTTTATTTTTTCTTCTGCATATCCAGCAACTGCTCCGGCGTCACCGCCGGATAACCCTGCGCGTCTTCCGGTACTTCATGCATGGCCGGAATTGGCACCAGCGGGCCTAAAAAGCGCGGTTCACGTTTGAAGATATAGAGATCGGCCAGCGCGCCAAAGCGAGCGCCAAACTCACGCACGCGCACGCTCAGCATATCTTTTGGCGAGGGCACCGCATAACACTGAGCCTGAATGCCCATGTGCAGCGCGATAAACAGCGCACGTTCGCAGTGGAAGCGCTGGGTGATGATGATGAAGTCGTTGGTGTCGAACACTTTGCGCGTGCGCACGATGGAGTCGAGCGTGCGGAACCCGGCGTAGTCGAGCACGATATCTGCCGGATCAACGCCTGCGGCGATCAGGTCTTTGCGCATGGTGACCGGTTCGTTGTAGCTTTGCAGCGCGTTATCGCCGCTTAACAGCAGGTAATTGACCTTGCCGCTGTTGTAGGCGTTGAGCGCGCCCTGAATGCGGTAGCGGTAATACTGATTGATGACACCGGTGCGGTAATACTTCGCGGTGCCGAGCACCACACCCACCTGGCGATAGGGCAGGTCCTGCAGGTCATCAAAAATGTAGGGGGCCGTTTTCCAGCTCATCCAGCGGTCGAGACCCAGCACGATCAACAGCAGTATGCCGACCAGGACAGACAGGCTGTAAAAAACGCGCTTTAACATGCAGATGGCTCGTACCGAAGGTGAATTTAACTCAGGCTACTGTACCCGCCTGGTTAGCGCAAGAAACAGCGCATCAACTGAAGGCTTTTTCAGCAAAACGGGCGGGCATGTCTGCCCGCCAGAAGGATCACGCCAGCAATACACGCTCGATTGACGTGCAGCCCAGCGCTTTCAGGGTGGCGGCGGTGGCATCCCATTGAATCAGCGGTGCATCGGCAATTTCTGCCAGAATGGCGCGCTGAATATCCGGGTAGTCATAGCCGTTCAGACTCAGCAGGTTCAGTGCGCCCTGCAGCGGTGGCAGCGTTGGGTTAAACGCGGCGTTTTCGGCATAGCTGCCGCTAAAAATACGCCCATCGCGGCATTGCAGTGCCACGCCGCTCGGGGATTTGCTGTACGGCGTATGGCTCTTGTTGGCAGCGCGAATGGCCGCCTGGGTCAGGTCATCACCGGTCAGCGTATAACCGTGATCCTGCTCGTCCATCAGCAGGGTTTTGATTTCAAGATCTTTCGGACCAAAGGCGTCAGGCAGGTAGTCGCCCAGCGTATGCGGCGCGCGACCCGGCAGATTGATGCGCAGCTGCAGCCCGCTGTTCAGTTCATTCATAAACTGACGGCAGTGCCCGCACGGGGTGTAGTTCACGGTAATGGCGCTCAGGGCCTTTTCGCCGCGCAGCCAGGCGTGACTGATGGCGCTCTGTTCCGCATGAACGGTCTGCTGCATGGTTGCGCCCAGGAACTCCATGTTTCCGCCGAAGTACCAGGTTCCGCTGACGCCGCGCGCAATGGCGCCAACGTTAAAGTGGGAAAGATCGGCACGTGCACAGGCGGCAGCCAGCGGCAGCAATGCGAAAGCCAGCGCGTCTTCGTCAAGATCCGTGGCCTGTTTCAGCGTGGTGATCTGCTCAGTGGTGAGCAGGGCGGGGAAATGCTCATCCGCCAGAATCGGGGCCAGAGCTGATTGCAAATTCTCTGCAAGCCGGGCGAAAGCCGCTTGAAAACGTGGATGCATGGCGTTTGCCTCATAAAGGTTAATGGATCGGTAGTGTACGGAGCCGCTGGGGCTTTATATGTGATCCATATCTCATTATGTATGCAACTTATGAAAACAAAATGAAATTTGCGCGACGCATCGCAAATTTTAGCCCATCACCGCCAGAATCACGGGGAAAATGAACGGCGCCATCAGCGAGGTCATGATTCCGCAGATCACCAGTGCCAGCGAGCTGAACGCGCCCTCCTGGTAATCCAGCTCCGCACAGCGGGCGGTGCCCAGCGCGTGCGACGCGGTGCCCATCGCCAGACCGCGTGCGGCTTTGGTATGAATGCGCATGACATTGAGCAGGGTATGGCCAAACACGGCGCCCAGAATGCCGACAAAGATCACGCACATGGCGCTGATGGCAGGAATGCCGCCGAGGCTGCCGCCCACAGCCATGGCGATAGGCGTGGTCACCGATTTCGGCAGAATAGAGGCGGCAATTTGCGCAGAGGCCCCCATCAGCAGTGCGACTGAAGTACCGGTGATCATCGCCACCAGGCTCCCCACAAAACAGATGGTAATAATGGATTTCCAGCGGGCTCGGATCTGGTGCAGCTGTTCATATAAAGGAAACGCGAGTGCGACCACGGCGGGTTGCAGCAGGTCGTTTAAAATTTTGCTCCCGGCAAAGTAGCGTTCGTAAGGAATACCGGTAAGCAGCAGGAACGGGATAATCACCACCATCGCCACCAGCAACGGGTTAAGCAGCGGCATCTTGAACCGGGCGGCAAGTTTGCGTGCCGCGAAGAACACCGCCAGGGTTAATGGCAGCGACCACCAGATATTGGCCATCATTGTTTTGTTCCTTTCTGTCCAACCACTTTACGTTCGCCATGTACCAGATGCGAACTCCAGCTCACCACAAGGAAAACCACCAGCGTACTGACCGCGCAGGAGACGACAATCGGGCCGAACTGGGCCTTAAGCAGATCGAAGTACTGCATGACCCCGACGCCAATCGGCACGAACAGCAGCGCCATATAGCGAATAAGAACGAAGCAGCCGGGGTTGACCCACTTAGCGGGCAGAATTTGCAACGCCAGCAGAACAAAGAGGATCAGCATGCCGATAATGCTGCCGGGAATGGTGATAGGAAGCAGGGAAGCGATGAAAATCCCGGCGTACAGGCAGGCGTAAATCAGGACGAATGCGCGCAGATATTGCCATATAATGTTCAATGATTTTCTCATGGTTAAAATCCTTGCTGAAACGCATTCATCATACAATTAAACCCGAAAGTGTGCCATGGATCACATCATGAATTTTGTGCATACCAGACATTCCAGAACAGAACGTCTGGTATCACCGCAATGGAACAGGCTACAGTTTAGAGGAAAGGGATGGTGCTGGCGAAGTAACGAGCCAGAGAAATGCTCCGGAGTCAGGTATCACGCCGGGCGGTAAGTTTATCGAGAAAAGAAAACAGCACCTGGTTCATTTCGCGATAATCATGCGAGCGGAGTTTTTCCGCCGTTTCGACAAAACGCAACTCACCTGCACGTCGGAGATCGTTCTGCGAATGTTCAATCAGTGACTCAACAACCTCTGGCGTAAGTTCCATATGGCATTGAAAACCGTAAACCCGTTCGCCGTATTGTACGATCTGGCGGGGACAGCCCTCGCTGTAAGCGAGAACCTTAGCCTGTGGCGTCAACCCTGGCATGTCGTTATGCCAGTGACCGACCTTCAACTCGTTGCCAAAACCCTCAAACAGCGGGTGCGCCTTGCCTGCATCTGTCAGCCTGATGGGAAATTTGCCGATCTCTTTTTCCGGGCTATGGCAAAACGCTGCGCCCAGCGCTTCGCCGATAAGCTGCGAGCCCAGACAAACGCCAATTACCGTTATACCCGCCTTTATGGCGCGGCCAATGAGTGCTATTTCCGCCTGCGCATCAAACCATGGGCATTCCTTAAGCGTGGTGGCAGGTGACTGTGGACCTCCCATGATTATAAGCAAGTCTGTGCTCTGCAGATCCTCGGGTAAAGGATCGCCCTGATGAACTCTGCTGTAGCTCAGACTACAGCCGCGACTTTTTCCCCAGATTTCATAAGCGCCTGGCGCTTCGAAATGTTCATGAATAATAAAATGGATGTGCATTGCGTCTCTCTCTGGTTATGTGTACAAGCAGCATCATAAGAGGAAGTGAGGAATGTGAAATGCCAACCGTTATCGATAAAACACCAATTCACGACGATGCTATCGGATGGTCAAGAGGGGCAATTCGTTATGCGCGTGGCGAAGTGGATCCGCCTCACCAGCATTCGCAGGGGCAACTTTTGTTTGCCATCAAAGGGGTCATGCTGGTCGAAACCGGTAGCAAACGCTGGGTAATACCGCCACAGCGCGCGCTATGGATCCCTCCATTTCAGGAACACACTTATAGCGTGTTATCCACAACGGAGCTCCGTGCGGTCTGGTTTAGCCCCGAGCTAATATCGCAATGCGAGCCTTTTAAGCGTAAAGAAGAGGTTCACGTCATTATGGCGACAGCGTTGTTCAAAGAGCTGATCGCCGGGCTGTTCAGTGCGGAATATCGGCCGACAAGCCAGCGCAGCATGGCCGTTTTGCTGCTCGACATCCTCAGTGAGACACAGCAGATTTCGGCCGAATTGCCGATGCCCGTGGATGAGCGGTTACATCGCGTTGCCTGTGACATCATTGCCAACAATCTCTGGGATCTTTCGCTGGAAAGGCTGGCGGAGCGGGCCGCGATGTCTGAACGTACATTTTCACGCGCGTTTATTAAAGACACTGGCTTTAGCTTCCGTGCCTGGCGACAGCGCGCAAGGATTTGTGCCTCGCTGGACCTGCTCGCAAACGGATACCCGGTTAAGCAGGTGGCATGGATGCTGGGGTTTTCCGGCCCGGCGGCATTTGCGGCGGCGTTTCGCACCATTGTCGGGGCAACGCCGGCTGACTTTCTCCCTGTACAGAAGCGCTTCCCAGCGATATAGAGAGCGGATACTATAGCGCGTCTTTTTTCACAGGTACTGCTATGCGTGTTTTACTGGCCCCAATGGAAGGCGTGCTCGACTCCCTTGTGCGCGAACTTCTGACCGAGGTGAACGATTACGATCTCTGCGTGACGGAGTTTTTGCGCGTGGTCGATATGTTGTTGCCGGTAAAATCGTTTTACAGACTCTGTCCGGAGCTGCACCGCCAGAGCCGGACCACCTCCGGCACGCTGGTGCGTATTCAGCTACTGGGCCAGTATCCTGAATGGCTGGCCGAGAACGCCGCCCGTGCCGTCGAGCTCGGCTCTTACGGGGTCGATCTCAACTGTGGCTGCCCGTCGAAGCTGGTGAACGGCAGCGGCGGCGGGGCGACGCTGCTGAAAGATCCTGAGCTGATTTACCGTGGCGCGAAAGCGATGCGTGAAGCCGTGCCTGCCCATTTGCCGGTGACGGTGAAAGTGCGCCTGGGCTGGGACAGCGACGCGCGGCAGTTTGAAATTGCCGATGCGGTGCAGCAGGCCGGGGCTACTGAACTGGTGGTGCATGGCCGCACCAAAGAAGATGGCTACAAAGCCGAGCGCATTAACTGGCAGGCAATTGGTGAGATCCGCAAACGCCTCAGCATTCCGGTGATCGCCAACGGTGAAATCTGGGATTACCAGAGCGCGCAGGCCTGTCTCAAAGCCACCGGCTGCGAGGCGGTGATGATCGGCCGCGGGGCATTGAATGTGCCTAACCTCAGCCGGGTGATTAAATATAACGAGCCGCGTATGCCGTGGGCTGATGTTGTGACGCTGCTGCAAAAATATAGCCGTCTGGAAAAGCAGGGCGACACCGGGCTATATCACGTGGCGCGTATCAAACAGTGGCTCAGCTATTTACGCAAAGAGTACGATGAAGCGCTGGGGTTATTTCAGGAGATTCGGACATTACAGACTTCTGCGGATATTGCGCGGGTGATCCAGGCAAAATAATAAGCGTGTGACCGCAATTATCCCTGTGAAGCGCTGGACCAGACGCATGGGCTGGTTGACCTTTGCCCGGCGCGGTGCCGGGCAAATGAATCAGAAAATCATCTTGAACACACCCGTTACTACCAGCAGTCCTATCAGAAATATAATTAAAATGACCCACAATAATATTTTCATTCCCTTCTCCTGCGTATGTATGCCAACAGTAAGTGTAGCAGGCAATTTATAATTGAGATGAATTTGTTAATTTGGCTTATTCTCGGCATGTATAATTTTCTAATTACAAAAATGTATGACAATTTGCGCATTGCCACGCATTACTAAAAAAAAGAGAGGTATCAGGCGTACTTTGCGCCTTTATTTTTTGGCGTGAATGGCGTAATGAAACGTTTTCTTATTTTATCTCTGAGTGCTCCCTTTGCCGTTATTCTGGCCGGCTGTGCGCCGCAACATGCCACGGTCACTCCCCTTAATACCCAGTCACTCACGGCGTCGGTTAATACGGTGCTGCCTCATCAGGACTGGCCGAAAAATGCATGGTGGAAAGCGTATAACGATCCGCAGCTTGATAAGCTAATTGCCAAAGCATTAAGCGATGCGCCCGATATGCAGATTGCCCGTCAGCGTATTACCCTTGCCGAAGCCCAGGCCAAAGCAGCCCTGGCGGCCGACGGCCCGCAAATTGATTTTTCGGCCGATGCTGAACGTCAGAAAATGTCCGCTGAAGGGCTGATGGGGCCCTTTGCCATAACCGACCCGGCTGCGGGCACCACCGGCCCCTGGTATACCAACGGTACCTTTGGTCTGACTGCGGGCTGGGATCTGGATTTGTGGGGCAAAAATCGCGCCCGGTTGGAGGCCCGGATAGGCAAGGTGAATGCGCAAAAAGCGGAGCTTGAGCAGACCCGTCAACTGCTTGCCAGCAGCGTGGCGCGGCTCTACTGGGACTGGCAAACTCAGGCCGCCGTGGAGGAGGTCCTCACGCAGATCAAATCCCAACAGGACAATATCATCGGTGCCGATCGCGAGCTGTATCAGCACGGGATCACCTCCTCTGTGGAAGGTGTCGAAACCGACATCAGTGCCAGCAAAACCGAAGAGCAGATCGCAGAGGTTCACGGCAAAATGAAAGCCATCGAGGCGCGTCTGAACGCGTTGACTAATACCCCCGCGCTGGCGCTCACACGGCATGCCCTACCGACGGTTGAAGCGTCGTTACCGTCGACGCTGGGATATGAACTGCTGGCCCGACGACCGGATCTGCAGGCGGCGCACTGGTATATCGAAGCCTCAATGAGCGAGGTCGATGCCGCCAGAGCGGCGTTTTATCCTGATGTGAATCTGATGGCGTTTTTACAACAAGATGCCCTGCATCTGAGCGATCTGTTCCGTTCTTCAGCTCAGCAAATGGGTGTGACCGCCGGGCTGACTCTGCCCATTTTTGACAGCGGCAGGCTGAACGCGCAGCTGGATATTGCCCAGGCGCAGAACAATCTGTCGGTGGCGAACTACAACAAGGCGGTGGTGGATGCCGTGAACCAGGTGGCGCGCACGGCCAGCGAAGTGGAAATGCTGACGGCGAAAAATCAGCATCAGCAGCAGGTAGAAAAAGATGCGGCGCGCGTCGTGGAGCTGGCGCAGGCACGTTTTAGCGCCGGAATTATTGCCGGCTCGCGCGTCAGTGAAGCCAGAATTCCAGCGCTGAAGGAACATCTCGCCGGATTGATGCTGCAGGGCGAGTATATCGACGCCACGCTACAGCTCACCTCCGCGCTGGGTGGTGGTTATCATCATGGCTAATCAGGGTCATTATCTATACTTACCTCTTTGCCGTTCTTCAGGAGGTGAGTATGACCAAAGTAGCGATTGTTACCGCATCGGATTCCGGGATTGGTAAAACCACGGCCCTGATGCTGGCTGAACGTGGGTTTGATATTGGCGTCACCTGGCACTCTGATGAACAAGGGGCCCGGGATACCTGCCGCGAAGTGGAGGCGCAGGGACGGCGGGCTGAAGCTATCCACCTTGATCTAAGCACCCTCCCACAGGGCGCGCAGGCGATTGAAACGTTAATTGCCCGTTTTGGTCGCCTGGACGTGCTGGTTAACAATGCGGGTGCGATGACCAAAGCGCCCTTCCTGGATATGCCGTTTGACGACTGGCGAAACATTTTCACCGTCGACGTGGACGGTGCGTTTCTCTGTTCGCAGATTGCCGCACGTAAAATGGTGGAGCAGGGGGAAGGAGGGCGAATCGTCAATATCACCTCGGTGCACGAACATACGCCGCTGCCGGAAGCCAGCGCCTATACCGCCGCAAAACATGCGCTGGGAGGTTTAACCAAATCGATGGCGCTGGAACTGGTGCAGCACAACATTCTGGTCAACGCCGTTGCGCCGGGGGCGATTGCCACACCGATGAATGATATGGACGAGAGTGAAGTGAAGGAAGGATCGATGCCAGCGATCCCGCTCGCAAGACCGGGATATACCAAAGAGATCGCCAGTCTGGTGGCGTGGTTATGCGACAGCGACGCCAGCTACACCACCGGGCAGTCGTTTATCGTCGATGGCGGGTTTATGCTGGCGAATCCGCAGTTTAAGCCGGCGGGGTAGCTTCCCCTCACCCCGTGGGAGAGGGTGTGTTAAGTTCCCTCTCCCTGTGGGAGAGGGTTAGGGTGAGGGCAACAGACTGCACTCACTCCTCATCCTGCTTCTTCTCTCTGTGCCGCATCCACAGCCTGACTCCAATCACCGCCATAACCACCAGAATCAGCCACGCCCAGTGCTTCAGATGCTGGTCAAGGTTATGCAGCCACGGGCCAACCACTTCTCCACCCACGTAACCGAGTGTGGTAAAGATCAGCGCCCAGGCGCACGCGCCAATCACGTTCAGCGGCAGGAAAATTTTCGGCGGCAGGCGGCTGGCGCCAATCAATATCGGCCCGATAATCCGAAAGCCGTACATAAAGCGGGTGCCAATCACAAACAGGTAAGGGTGGCGCTGGATCAGCCGCTGCGCGCGGTTAATTTTCTTCTTGTGCTTAGCGAAACGCTTAAGCAGCGTCGGCCCAAAACGCAGCCCCAGAAAGTAGAGCAGCTGATCGCCAATCATCCCGCCCAGCGCAACCGCGGCGACAACCAGCGGGAATTTAAGTAATCCCTGATGCGCGGCGACGCCGCCTAACAGGGTGATGGTTTCACCTTCTGCCACGCTTCCGACAACCAGCGCAGCGTATCCGTATTGTTCAATAACTCCGTTGATATCCATTACGTAAATATCATCTCCCTCAGCGTGCCTCGGTTAATCATATACCCCTTGTGACAACCGCGGGGCAATCAACGGAAATTTCCCACTGTACATAAAATAATCTAAACCCTGCATTATACTTAAGGTATCGATGACGGGCCGACAACAAGGGGGCGCTATGAACCATGTCTGGGGACTTTTTTCCCATCCCGATCGTGAAATGCATGTCATCAAAAGTGAGAACGAAACGGTCTCACATCATTACACGCACCACGTGCTGCTGATGGCGGCGGTGCCGGTGATATGCGCGTTTATTGGTACAACACAAATCGGCTGGAACTTTGGTGATGGCACCGTAGTACAGCTTTCCTGGTTTACCGGGCTTTATCTTGCCATTCTCTTTTATGGCCTGATGCTGGCAGGGGTGGCGGTTATGGGACGCGTCATTCACTGGATGGCACGTAACTATCCACAGCGTCCTTCCCTGGCACACTGTATGGTCTTTGCCGGATACGTCGCAACCCCGCTGTTCTTAAGCGGTATTGTTGCGCTCTATCCCCTGGTCTGGCTGTGCGCGCTGATCGGGACCATTGCGCTCTTTTACACCGGCTATCTGCTGTATCTGGGCGTACCTACCTTCCTGAATATCAATAAAGAAGAAGGCCTGAGCTTTTCCAGCTCTACGCTCGCCATCGGCGTGCTGGTACTGGAGGCGTTACTGGCGCTGACGGTGATTCTTTGGGGTTATGGTTACCGTCTCTTCTGAGTTAATTGCATTGCTGGCGTAAATGCCAGCAATGCAGCATCTGTTCACGATTATCCGCTGGCGACAATGCACGGTGACCGCTATGATGCCGAAGCCAGCCTGTGTTTCTCCGTCGACGCAGGCGGTGTACGTCATAACGTGCGTGAATAATTATCAGAAGTCTCACCATGCTGAAATTCCGAGTTTCTTTACTTAGCCTGGCACTGTTGCTGGGGGCGTCCGCTGGCGTGCCAGCTGTCGCCAAAACGCCCGCGGTGACCACCGCTGCTGCTCAACCGCAAATCGCTTCCGGCAGCGCGATGATTGTTGATCTCAACACCAATAAGGTGATCTACGCCAGCCACCCGGATCTGGTGCGCCCGATCGCCTCGATAACCAAATTAATGACCGCGATGGTAGTGCTGGATGCACATCTGCCGCTGGATGAAAAACTGAAAGTGGATATCAGCCACACGCCGGAGATGAAAGGGGTTTACTCCCGCGTACGCCTGAACAGTGAAATCAGTCGTAAAAATATGCTCTTGTTGGCGCTGATGTCGTCTGAAAACCGCGCCGCGGCGAGCCTCGCCCACCATTATCCGGGCGGCTACGACGCCTTCATTCGAGCGATGAATGCCAAAGCCAAAGCGCTGGGAATGAATAACACCCGTTTTGTTGAGCCGACAGGTCTGTCGATTCACAACGTCTCTACGGCGCGCGATCTGACCAAACTGCTGATTGCCAGCAAACAGTACCCGCTGATTGGGCAGCTCAGTACCACCCGTGAAGAGATGGCGACCTTTGCGAACCCGGCCTATACGCTGCCGTTTCGCAATACGAACCACCTGGTGTACCGCGAGAACTGGAATATTCAGTTAACGAAAACCGGCTTTACTAACGCGGCGGGTCACTGTCTGGTGATGCGTACCGTGTTCAACGGTAAACCGGTGGCGCTGGTGGTGATGGATGCCTTCGGCAAATATACTCACTTCGCCGATGCCAGCCGACTGCGCACCTGGATTGAAACCGGGAAAGTGCAGCCTGTTCCGGCCGCGGCATTGACGTATAAAAAGCAGAAAGCCGAGCAGATGGCGACGGCGCAGAACGATTAGGTAAAAGCAAAACGGTAACTGTGTTACCGTTTTTATGTTTTCTCCCTCTCCCGGTGGAAGAGGGCGGGGGTGAGGGCACCAGACCGCACTGGGCCTATTCCGGCAGGGTCCAGTCTCCGTCGTTGAGCGGTCGCTGCATAATCACCGTATCCCGCCAGTCGCCTTTTTTGTAGCCCACGCTGCGCAGCTGACCGACCACTTCAAAACCGTGCTTTTTATGCAGCCGCAATGACCCGGCGTTATTATGGCCATCCCCCACAACCGCAATCATCTGACGCCAGGGACCTTGTTCGCAGCGTTCAATCAGCGCGTCCATTAGTGCACTGCCAAAACCGCGTCCGGTGGTGCTGGCATCCACGTAGATTGACTCTTCCAGCGTGAAGCGATACGCGTGTCGTGGACGGTATGGCGTGGCGTAGCAATAGCCCACCACAATGCCGCGATACAGCGCCACCAGCCAGGGCAAACCGTTATCGGTCACGTTTTTCAACCGCTTACGCATTTCATCAACGGTGGGGGGGATTTCCTCAAACGACGCACGTCCGTGAAGTACATGCCATGCATAAATAGCCGAAATGGCATGCACATCGTCGGGAAGGGCATCGCGCACTTCCACTTCGGTTACGGATAAAATATCAACAGCCGACATGATGTGCCTGCTCCTCGTCAAAGAATGCCGGAGAAACGTTTCTCCGGCGAGTGCAGGTACTCTAGTACGATTGAGCTGTGCTTAACAATCTCTTAAATATGGCTGTATGAATTAATCAGATGCTTGCGTAATGGCCTGCTCTGCGTTATCGCTCTCTTTCCAGTATTTATTCCGCGTTGTTTTACCAATGCCGGGATTCATACTGTTTGTAGGGTCATTCTCGCGATAAAACTGCTTAAGTGTCTCAGGGGCTTTGTAAAGATGCCCAACGTTGTGTTCCGCAGGATATTGTGCGCCACGTTCGCGCAGAAGGGCGAGCATCTCCTCTTTCAACGCGTGCGCGTCGACCCCTTTTTTAACGATGTAATCCTGGTGGAGGACGTAGCACATAAAGTGGCCGTAGTAGAGCTTATGCACCAGCTTGCTGTCGATTTCCGGCGGCAGGTGTTCAAACCACTCGGTATCGTTGCGTCGCAGGGCAATATCCAGCGCCAGAATATCCTCTACTTCTTCTGAGTGTACGGCCTGATAACGGATGGCAGCCCCTGCAGCGGCAAAACGGTGCAGGAACGCTTTGCTCCCCTCCTCAGGTGTACAGGCGAAGAAATCCCCCTCGGCGGTTTTGAAGAATTCGCTCAGCCAGTTTTGTGCTTCGGCGATCCCGTCCCCGGCCATTTTCAGCAGCAGGTGATGTTCATACTTGTCGCGCCAGGTTTTCATTCGCTCCGGCAGGTGGGCCGGGAAAACGTTACCCAGCTTCTGCATAAAGCGGTCGGTGAAGTGGGGTTTAAACAGCGGCACTTTCTCCAGCATTGCATCAGTGCGGCCCTTCATAGTGAAGAAGAACGGCATTTTGTCGGTGCCGAGCTTGTCGATCATCAGGAACGTATCTTTGCCGTAGCGTTCGGCGATGTCGTAAATATCCCGATGCATATACTCGCCCGCCACCGGCAGATGCGTGAATTCGCCGAGAATATGACGACGAATTTCGGTCAGCACGTCAGGCTGATTGGTGCCGATGTAAAACACCTGCTGTTTTTTCTCGGCCGGGAAGGTGTCGAGCCGGACCGCGAAAACGGCCAGTTTGCCCGCGCAGCCGGAGGATTCGAACAGGCGATCCGGGTCGGCGTTGTAACGCGCTGGTGTATCCGCGTTGATATCACGTACGCGGGTGATGTAATCGTGATCGTGGGCATGACGGCCATCGTGCTGTACATCTTCATCTTTCACGCGATCGTCGTCGAGCTTACTCAGGATCTGCTCCGGCGTGACGCCCAGATCGATTCCCAGATGGTTCACCAGCGTCAGCTTGCCGTTTTCATCAATACGGGCATAGAGCGACATTTCGGTATAAGCCGGGCCGCGCTGCACCAGCGAACCGCCGGAATTATTACAAATCCCACCAATGACGGAGGCGCCGATGCAGGATGAACCAATCACCGAATGCGGTTCTCGCCCAAGCGGCTTAAGCGCTTTTTCCAGCGAGTAGAGGGTGGTGCCAGGGAAGGCCAGTACCTGCTCGCCTTTATCGAGCAGGTGAAGTTTGTCGAGGCGCAGGGTGCTGATAATCACGATGTCGCGATCGTAATCGTTGCCGTTCGGCGTCGAACCTTCGGTCAGGCCGGTATTAGCCGCCTGCATTAAAATAATCTTGTCCGCGGCGACGCAGGCGCTCAGGACGCGCCACAGCTCCAGCAGCGTGCCGGGAAAAACCACCGCCAGCGCATCGCCCTGTCCGGAACGAAAGCCCTTACGGTAGCGGGCAGTTTTGGCCGGGTCGGTAAGCAGGTGAGAGTGACCAACCAGGCGCGACAGTTCGTTAATAAAAGTCGTGTTATCGGCAGTTCGAACAGAAGACATCTTCCACTCCTTGTGGTGGGGCAAATTTCTCGCTGTAAAGCATAGCGCGATTAGCTGTTTAGAGGGCGCGTATTTGCGAGAAAAATCAGAGAATAACCCTGCAACGTTCTGAGGGTTTGTGGCACACTGCGCTTTTCGCACGCCCTGGCCGAGATCTTCCGGCGGAAATTGATGAGAGAGTAAAACGACATGAAATGGCTATGTTCTGTAGGTGTCGCCGTCAGCCTGGCACTGCAACCTGCGCTGGCAGATGAACTGTTTGGCAATCACCCGCTTACGCCTGAAGCACGGGACGCGTTTGTCACGGAATTGCTCAAGAAAATGACGGTCGATGAGAAGATCGGCCAGCTGCGTCTTATCAGCGTCGGCCCGGATAACCCGAAAGAGGCGATCCGCGAGATGATTAAAGAGAGCCAGGTAGGGGCGATTTTTAACACCGTGACCCGTCAGGATATCCGCAAAATGCAGGATCAGGTGATGGAACTTAGCCGCCTGAAAATTCCGCTGTTCTTCGCCTATGACGTGGTACACGGACAGCGTACCGTTTTCCCTATCAGCCTCGGTCTGGCCTCCTCCTTTAACCTCGACGCGGTGAAAACCGTCGGGCGCGTCTCGGCATATGAAGCCGCAGACGACGGCCTGAACATGACCTGGGCCCCGATGGTTGACGTCTCCCGCGATCCGCGCTGGGGCCGCGCGTCAGAGGGCTTTGGTGAAGATACTTATTTGACCGCCACGATGGGGAAAACCATGGTGGAAGCGATGCAGGGTAAAAGCCCGGCGGATCGCTATTCGGTCATGACCAGCGTCAAGCACTTCGCCGCCTATGGTGCCGTGGAAGGCGGTAAAGAGTACAACACCGTCGACATGAGCCCGCAGCGCCTGTTTAACGATTACATGCCGCCGTACAAAGCAGGCCTGGATGCCGGTAGCGGCGCGGTGATGGTCGCCCTGAACTCGCTCAACGGCACGCCTGCCACCTCTGACTCCTGGCTGCTGAAAGACGTGCTGCGCGACCAGTGGGGCTTCAAGGGCATCACCGTCTCTGACCATGGCGCCATTAAAGAGCTCATCAAACACGGTACGGCCTCCGACCCGGAAGATGCGGTGCGCGTGGCGCTCAAATCCGGCATCAACATGAGCATGAGCGACGAATATTACAGCAAATACCTGCCGGGGCTGGTGAAGAGCGGCAAGGTGACGATGGCGGAGCTGGACGATGCCACGCGTCACGTGCTGAACGTGAAATATGACATGGGGCTGTTTAACGATCCATACAGCCACCTGGGTCCGAAAGAGTCAGACCCGGCGGACACCAATGCCGAAAGCCGTCTGCACCGTAAAGAGGCCCAAGAAGTGGCCCGTGAAAGCCTGGTGCTGCTGAAAAACCGCCTCGACACGCTGCCGCTGAAAAAATCCGGCACCATTGCGGTGGTCGGCCCGCTGGCCGACAGCAAGCGCGACGTGATGGGGAGCTGGTCTGCTGCGGGCGTGGCCGATCAGTCCGTGACCGTGCTCACCGGTATTAAAAATGCGGTCGGTGAAAACGCTAAGGTGGTGTACGCCAAAGGGGCGAACGTCACTGATGATAAAGATATCGTGACCTTCCTCAATCAGTATGAAGAGGCGGTGAAGGTGGATCCGCGCTCGCCGAAAGAGATGATTGACGAAGCGGTAAACGCCGCGAAACAGTCTGACGTGGTGGTTGCCGTGGTGGGTGAAGCACAGGGGATGGCACACGAAGCCTCCAGCCGAACGGACATCACGATCCCGCAAAGCCAGCGCGATCTGATCGCCGCCCTGAAAGCCACCGGCAAGCCGCTGGTGCTGGTGCTGATGAACGGTCGTCCACTGGCGCTGGTGAAAGAAGATCAGCAGGCTGACGCTATTCTGGAAACCTGGTTCGCCGGTACGGAAGGGGGCAACGCCATCGCCGACGTGCTGTTTGGCGATTACAACCCGTCGGGCAAACTGCCGATGTCCTTCCCGCGCTCTGTCGGGCAGATCCCGGTGTACTACAGCCACCTGAATACCGGCCGTCCGTATAACGCCGATAAGCCAAACAAGTACACCTCCCGTTACTTCGATGAAGCGAACGGTCCGCTGTATCCGTTTGGGTACGGTTTGAGCTACACCACCTTTAAGGTCTCTGACGTGAAAATGTCGGCCCCGAGCCTGAAGCGTGACGGTAAAGTGACTGCCAGCGTTGACGTGACGAACACCGGTAAACGTGAAGGTGCGACGGTGATCCAGATGTATGTTCAGGATGTGACCGCCTCCATGAGCCGTCCGGTGAAACAGCTGCGCGGCTTTGAGAAGGTCAACCTGAAACCTGGCGAAACCAAAACCATCAGCTTCCCCATTGACGTGGATGCCCTGAAGTTCTGGAACCAGCAGATGAAATACGATGCGGAACCGGGCAAGTTCAATGTCTACATTGGTGTGGATTCCGCCCGCGTCAATAAAGGCGAGTTCGAGCTGCTGTAACCTTTCCCTCCTTTGCATCCCCCGTCCACCGGGGGATGCGTCTTACCTTATGCTAAAAAGGCATTTTGCCGGGTAAATCCGCCGTTTTAAGCTACGCTTTTCTCTCAAGCCTCTGAAAAAGGCAGCAAAAAAATGAGGATAGTGGAATGACGATTAAAACGGGGATGGTAGTTTCTGCGGCGTTATTCGCGGCGCTAAGCCTGCCGTTACAGGCGGCAGAACCGGTAAAAGTGGGCTCAAAGATCGACACTGAAGGCGCGCTGCTCGGGAATATTATTTTGCAGGTGCTGGAAAGCCACGGCGTGAAAACCGTGAATAAAGTTCAGCTGGGTACCACGCCCGTGGTACGCGGGGCCATCACCTCCGGCGAGCTGGATATCTACCCGGAATACACCGGCAACGGGGCATTTTTCTTCAAAGATGAAAACGATCCGGCATGGAAAAACGCCAAAGCCGGGTATGAAAAAGTCAAAAAACTCGATGCAGAACAGAACAAGCTGGTCTGGCTGACCCCGGCTCCGGCCAACAACACCTGGACCATCGCGGTGCGTAAAGACGTGGCGGAGAAAGGCAAACTGACGTCACTTGCGGATCTCAGCCGCTATCTGAAAGAGAAGGGCGACTTCAAGCTTGCGGCCTCGGCGGAGTTTATCGAGCGTCCGGACGCGCTGCCTGCTTTCGAAAAAGCCTACGACTTCAAGCTCGACCAGGCGCAGCTGCTCTCGCTCGCGGGCGGTGACACCGCGGTGACCATCAAGGCGGCGGCGCAGCAGACCTCTGGCGTCAATGCGGCGATGGCCTACGGTACGGACGGCCCGGTCGCGGCGCTTGGTCTGCAAACCTTAACCGATCCAAAAGGCGTTCAGCCTATTTATGCACCCACGCCGGTGGTGCGTGAGGCGGTGCTGAAAGCCTACCCGGATATCGCCGACTGGCTCAAACCGGTCTTTGAAAAACTGGATGCAAAAACGCTGCAACAGCTCAATGCGAGCATTGCCGTAGAGGGACTGGATGCCAAAAAAGTGGCCGCCGATTTCCTGAAACAACAAGGGCTTGTGAAGTAACAGGACAGGGCTGTGCCAATAAAATGTCATAACCGCGTACTGCTGCTGTTGGCCTGTGTGGCCATTGCGGCGGTCGCGCTACCGTTTGTCAATGTGGCGCCAAACCGCCTGATGTCGGGGGAAGGGCGCGCGCTCTGGCAGGTCTGGCCGTTTACGCCGCTGCTGCTGGTTGTGGCGCTGGGTGCACTGGTTGTGCTCTCGCTCAGCCGTGGGCGGGTTGCACAGTGGCTGACGTTACTCCTCAGTGAAGGTCTCTTCATCACCTTGTTCTGGAGTGCCGGGCTTGCCGCCACGCACATGACCTCGGCGGAAAGTCCACTGGCGCGAACCACCGTGGGCAGTGGACTGTGGCTGTGGCTGGCGCTGTGTCTGCTGGCCTGCAGCGATGCGATCCGCCGCCTGATCCCGTCATCTGCCTGGCGCTGGGTGCTCAATGCCCAGATCTGGTGTATTCCGTTGCTGCTGCTGTTCAGCGGTGAGCTGAATAATCTCTCACTGTTAAAAGAGTACGCCAACCGTCAGGAGGTGTTTGATGATGCGCTGGCGCAACACCTGACGATCCTCTTCGGCACGCTGTTCCCGGCGTTACTGCTGGGGGTACCGCTGGGCATGTGGTGTTATCGTCATCCCTCCCGCCAGGGCGGGGTTTTTGCCGTGCTCAACGTGATCCAGACCATCCCTTCCGTGGCCCTGTTTGGCCTGCTGATTGCGCCGCTGGCGGGGCTGGTGAAGTCATTTCCGGCGTTAGCCTCGGTCGGTATCGCCGGAACCGGATTAACCCCCGCGCTTATTGCACTGGTGCTGTACGCGCTGCTGCCGCTGGTCCGAGGCGTGGTGGCGGGCTTAAGCCAGGTCGCGCCGGATGTACTGGAAAGCGCCCACGCGATGGGGATGAGCTGGCGACAGTGCTTCTGGCAGATCCAGCTGCCGCTCGCCTTGCCCCTGCTGCTGCGCAGCCTGCGGGTGGTGGCGGTCCAGACCGTCGGGATGGCGGTCATCGCCGCGCTGATTGGCGCAGGCGGTTTTGGCGCGCTGGTGTTCCAGGGGCTGCTGAGCAGTGCGCTGGATCTGGTGTTACTGGGCGTGGTGCCCACGATTGCACTGGCGGTCGTCATCGATGCGCTGTTTGCCTTATGGCTCGCGTTGCTCGGGAGAAGAGCCAATGATTGAATTTCACGATGTCAGTAAAACATTTGCCGGTCGTCCGGCAGCAAGTCACCTGAACCTGAATTTTGCCGAGGGGGCGTTTTCGGTACTGATTGGCACCTCGGGGTCGGGGAAATCCACCACGCTGAAGATGATCAACCGCCTGGTGGAGCACGACAGCGGTGTAATACGTTTTGCCGGGGAAGAGATCCGCAGTCTGCCGGTGCTGGAGCTGCGTCGTCGCATGGGTTACGCCATCCAGTCCATCGGCCTGTTTCCCCACTGGACGGTCGCGCAGAATATTGCCACCGTGCTGCAGCTGGAAAAATGGTCGCGGGCAAAGAGTGACGAGAGGGTGGACGAGCTTATGTCGCTGCTGGGGTTAGAGCCTGGGCTGCGTGGCCGCTATCCGCATCAGCTTTCAGGTGGACAACAGCAGCGTGTGGGAGTGGCGCGCGCGCTGGCGGCGAACCCGCAGGTATTGCTGATGGATGAGCCCTTTGGCGCGCTCGATCCGGTTACGCGCGGGGCACTGCAGACCGAGATGACCCGCATTCACCGCATCCTTGGCCGGACGATCGTCCTCGTGACCCACGATATTGATGAGGCGCTGCGGCTGGCCGATCATCTGGTGTTGATGGACCACGGGGAAGTGATCCAGCAGGGTACGCCGCTTGAACTGTTGACCCATCCGCAGAACGATTTTGTGCGTGAGTTTTTTGGACGCAGCGAACTGGGCGTCAGACTGCTCTCCCTGCGAACCGTCAGCGATTATATGCGTCGACAGGATGTGGCGATGGGCGGTGAACCGTTACAGGAACAGATGAGCCTGCGGGACGCACTCTCCGCGTTTGTGGCGCGCCAGTGCGAGGTGCTGCCGGTTACGGATGCCGCTGGGGCACCGTGTGGCACCCTGCATTTTCGCGATCTGCTGGCCGGGGAGGTGACGCGTGAAGGTCATGCGTGATCCGCTCCTCTGGCTGACGGGGCTTTTTGTTGCACTGCTGTTTCTGATGCCACACAGTGGGGCGCTGTTCAGCTCGCTTTTTCCCGGCCTGCCGCGCCCCGTCTATCAGCAGGAGAGTTTTATCAATCTTGCCCTGGCGCACCTGTGGCTGGTGGCGCTCTCCAGCGCGATTGCCGTGGTGCTGGGCGTGGGGGCGGGGATTGCGGTCACCCGGCCCTGGGGGAGAGAGTTTCGCCCGCTGGTAGAGACGATTGCGGCTATCGGACAGACATTTCCGCCGGTGGCGGTACTGGCGATTGCGGTGCCGGTGATCGGGTTTGGTCAGCAACCGGCTATCATAGCGCTGATCCTTTACGGCGTGTTGCCTGTTCTTCAGGGGACGCTGGCGGGCATTGCGTCGGTACCGGCATCGGTACTGAGCGTGGCCGAAGGGATGGGCATGAGCAGCGGTCAGCGGCTGTGCAAGGTTGAGCTGCCGCTTGCGGCACCGGTGATTATCGCGGGGATCCGTACATCGGTGATTATTAACATCGGCACGGCGACCATCGCGTCTACGGTGGGGGCCAATACTCTGGGAACGCCGATCATCATTGGCTTAAGCGGGTTCAATACGGCCTATATCGTTCAGGGTGCGGTACTGGTGGCGCTGGCGGCCATCGTTATCGATCGCCTGTTTGAACGACTGGCCCGGCTTCTCAGCCGACACCGCCACGAACAATAAATGAGTACCCGGCCAGCATCACGCCGCCGATGCCGCTTACGGCCATCAGTACAAAAAGGGTAATTACGGCCAGTTTGGTTGCCTTCATCATCTGCTCCTGTTGTTAACGGAACAATTATACGGTGAAGCGCAGCTGTTAATGAACCATTAAATGCCGTTACGTTTCGTCGGGGCCCAGGGCGTAAACCGGATAACCGTGCTCCCGCCATTCCGTCAGCCGCTGTTGCTGCGAGGCGGTGGGCACTTCCCCGCACCAGACCAGCAGAGTCTGGCCGTCGAAGAATTCGGGCCGTAGCTGAGCCAGCGAATGCGCCAGCACCTCCACGCGCCAGCCCTGCTGGGTGGCGATCCAGGCTTCGAGCCACAGCCGCGTGGTATCGTGCACGTTCCAGCCAACAACCAGCGCGTCTTTTCCGCCCTTGTTTCGCGCCGAGGCCAGACAGACGGCGATATAATTGATCAGCACCCCGTCGAGCATACTCAGCAGCGCCTGCAGGGTAGAGTGCTGGCATTGCAGCCGTCGACGAAGCGGGATGAAAAGATGGTTGATTAAGGTTTGCGCCGGATAATCGCGGCCTTGCTCTTTGATCCACGCGCGCAGACGTTGAACGTTGCCCGCCTGCAGAAGCCGGAGCAGGGTTTCCTGCTGTTCGCGCCAGCGGTGTTGGGTATCGGGATCGTCATGGCAGAGCAGCGACTTTACCTTGCTCACCTGCACACCGTTATCTATCCAGCTTTTGATCTCGCGGATCCGATCGATGTCGGCATCATTGAAAAGGCGGTGACCACCGTCCGTGCGCTGCGGTTTGAGTAAACCATACCGTCGCTGCCAAGCCCGTAGCGTGACGGGATTGATATCACAAAGGAGTGCCACTTCACCGATCGTGTAAAGCGCCATATTCGCCCCCTGGCTAACGCGTCCCCAGCTTAACTGTAGACCCAGTTTGTCGAACCAGGAAGAATTGCCTTTTTTTTGTACAAATAATGCGAAGCAGCCGTTATGTTCGGCAAAAGATGTGATGACGGACACGATTTACCGCTTTTTTGGACTGCTTCAAAGAAACTTCGGCGCCTTCAGTGTATGTTACGCGTTTTCAGAAGGTGCGGTTCCTGAGTATGTACGAGTTTAATCTGGTGCTGCTGTTGCTTCAGCAGATGTGCGTGTTTCTTGTCATCGCCTGGTTGATGAGTAAGACGCGTCTGTTTATCCCGCTGATGCAAGTCACCGTCCGCCTGCCGCACAAGCTCCTCTGTTATGTGACCTTCTCCATTTTCTGCATCATGGGGACCTATTTTGGCCTCCATATTGAAGACTCGATTGCCAATACGCGCGCCATCGGCGCGGTGATGGGCGGGCTGCTCGGCGGCCCGGTTGTGGGTGGCCTTGTCGGTTTAACCGGTGGGCTGCACCGCTATTCCATGGGCGGGATGACGGCGCTGAGCTGCATGATCTCGACCATCGTAGAAGGGCTGCTTGGTGGCCTGGTGCACAGCTACATGATCAAACGTGGCCGCCCGGATAAAGTCTTCAGCCCGCTTACCGCTGGCGCGATCACCTTTGTGGCCGAAATGGCGCAAATGGCGATCATTCTGCTTATCGCCCGACCTTTTGAGGACGCACTGCATCTGGTGAACAGTATTGCCGCCCCGATGATGGTCACCAACACCGTGGGCGCGGCGCTGTTTATGCGCATTCTGCTCGACAAGCGCGCCATATTTGAGAAATACACCTCGGCGTTCTCTGCCACGGCACTGAAAGTCGCCGCTTCAACCGAGGGGATCCTGCGTCAGGGCTTTAACGAAGAAAACAGCATGAAGGTGGCGCAGGTACTCTATCAGGAGCTGGATATCGGTGCCGTTGCGATTACCGATCGTGAAAAGCTGCTGGCCTTTACCGGTACCGGCGACGATCACCACCTTCCTGGCAGACCGATTTCGTCCGCGTATACGCTTCGTGCGATAGAGACCGGTGAGGTAGTCTATGCCGACGGTAACGAAGTGCCTTACCGCTGTTCGCTGCATCCGCAGTGTAAGCTCGGCTCTACGCTGGTCATTCCGCTGCGGGGGGAAAACCAGCGGGTGATGGGAACCATTAAGCTCTACGAAGCGAAGAACCGCTTGTTCAGCTCGATCAACCGGACGTTGGGGGAGGGGATTGCGCAGCTGCTTTCCGCGCAGATCCTGGCGGGGCAATATGAGCGGCAAAAAGCCCTGTTAACGCAGTCGGAGATTAAGCTCCTGCACGCTCAGGTGAACCCGCATTTCCTGTTTAATGCCCTCAACACCCTGAAAGCGGTGATCCGTCGCGACAGCGATCAGGCCGCGCAACTGGTGCAATTTCTGTCGACGTTTTTCCGCAAGAACCTGAAACGGCCGTCTGAGATTGTGACCCTGGCCGATGAGATTGAACATGTTAACGCCTATCTGCAGATTGAGCAGGCGCGCTTCCAGTCTCGTCTGCAGGTGTCGTTATCCGTACCGGATGAGCTGGCGTATCAGCATCTCCCGGCCTTTACGCTGCAGCCTATTGTGGAAAATGCCATTAAACACGGGACATCGCAGCTTCTGGGCACTGGGGAGATCACTATTTCTGCCAGCCGTTTTAATCATCATCTGGTGCTGAATATTGAAGACAATGCCGGGCTTTACGTCCCGTCCGCTTCCGGCGGGCTGGGGATGAGCCTGGTGGATAAACGCCTGCGCGCTCACTTTGGGGATGGATGTGGCATTACCGTGGCCTGTGAGCCGGACCGATTTACCCGTATTACGTTACGATTGCCGCTGGAGGAGACCGCATGTTAAGAGTGCTGATAGTCGATGATGAACCGTTGGCACGGGAAAACCTGCGCGTGCTGTTGCAGGAGCAGAGTGACATTGAGATTGTGGGAGAGTGCGCCAATGCCATTGAAGCCATTGGTGCTGTGCATAAACTGCGTCCGGATGTGCTGTTCCTCGACATCCAGATGCCTCGTATCAGCGGGCTGGAGATGGTCGGCATGCTTGATCCTGAGCATCGCCCGTATATCGTGTTTCTGACGGCGTTTGACGAATATGCCGTGAAGGCCTTTGAAGAACACGCGTTCGATTACCTGCTGAAGCCGATTGAAGAGAAGCGGCTCGAAAAGACCCTGACGCGTTTACGCCAGGAGCGTACGGTACAGGACGTCACGCTGCTGCCGGAAAACCAGCAGCCGCTGAAGTTTATCCCGTGTACCGGGCATAGCCGGATTTACCTGCTGCAGATGGATGATGTGGCATTTGTCAGCAGTCGCCTGAGCGGGGTGTTTGTCACCAGCGCCGAGGGCAGTGAAGGCTTCACCGAGCTGACGCTGCGCACGCTGGAAAGCCGCACGCCGCTTGTCCGCTGCCATCGGCAGTATCTGGTTAACATGGCGCACCTGAAAGAGATCCGTCTGGAAGATAACGGCCAGGCAGAGCTGGTACTGCGGGCCGGTCAAACGGTACCCGTCAGTCGTCGCTACCTGAAAAGTTTGAAAGAGGCGATTGGGCTGTAAAACTGGTACACTGCGCGCCATTGCATCATCGACAGTTAAAGGCACTCATGCTTAGTAATGATATTCTTCGTAGCCTGCGCTACACCCTGAAAGCAAACAACAACGACATGGTGCGCATTCTTGCGCTGTCTGCCATGGAATCCACCTCTGCTGGTTTTGACACCTGGATGACCAAAGAGGACGAAGAGGGGTTTGTTCGCTGCCCTGACATTATCCTGTCAGGCTTCCTGAACGGCCTGATCTACGATAAGCGTGGCAAAGATGATTCTGCACCTGAACTGGCGCTGGAGCGTCGGGTGGACAACAACACGGTGCTGAAAAAGCTGCGTATCGCGTTCTCGCTGAAAACGGATGATATTGTGGCGATCATGACGGAGCAAAAATACCGCGTATCCGTGCCGGAAGTGACCGCCATGATGCGTGCGCCGGGCCACAAAAATTACCGCGAGTGCGGCGACCAGTTTCTGCGTAATTTCCTGCGCGGGCTGACCCACCGGGTGCATAATACGAAGGCGTGATTGCGGAATGGGGGCGGCCTGATGCCCTTATCCCGGCCCTCTCCCTGTGCGAGAGGGAGAACAAAAAAGCCGGAGTTAATCTCCGGCTTTTTTTGTTATTTCACCTGCTGACCCGGCTTCGCGCCTTCGTCAGGGCTTAACAGGAAGATATCTTTCCCGCCAGGGCCTGCGGCCATCACCATCCCCTCAGAGATGCCGAAGCGCATTTTACGCGGTGCCAGGTTCGCGACCATGACGGTCTGACGGCCAATCAGTACCTGCGGATCAGGATAGGCAGAACGGATGCCGGAGAAGACGTTACGCTTCTCACCGCCCAGATCCAGAGTCAGGCGCAGCAGCTTGTCAGAGCCTTCCACGAATTCCGCGTTTTCAATCAGCGCCACGCGCAGGTCAACTTTAGCGAAATCGTCAAAGGTGATGGTCTCCTGAATCGGATCGTCAGCCAGCGGGCCGGTCACCGGTGCGGCAGCTGCTTTCACCTCTTCTTTCGAGGCTTCCACCAGGGCTTCAACCTGCTTCATTTCGATGCGATTGTAGAGCGCCTTGAAGGTATTCACCTTGTGGCCAAGCAGCGGTTGCTGGATTGCATCCCAGCTCAGTTCGGTGTTCAGGAACGCTTCTGCACGCGCTGCCAGCTGCGGCAGTACAGGCTTCAGCCAGGTCATCAGCACGCGGAACATGTTCAGACCCATGGTGCAGATCGCCTGCAGGTCAGCGTCGCGGCCTTCCTGTTTCGCGACAACCCACGGGGCCTGCTCGTCCACATAGCGGTTGGCAACATCGGCCAGCGCCATGATTTCACGAATTGCTTTACCGAATTCACGGCTTTCCCAGGCTTCGCCAACCGCAGCGGCGGCATCGGTGAAGGTTTTATACAGCTCAGGATCGGCCAGCTCGGCAGAAAGCACGCCGTCAAAACGCTTGGCGATAAAGCCCGCGTTTCGGGACGCCAGGTTCACCACCTTGTTCACGATGTCCGCGTTCACGCGCTGCACGAAATCTTCCAGGTTCAGGTCGATATCGTCGATGCGGGAAGAGAGCTTCGCCGCGTAATAATAACGCAGGCTGTCCGCATCAAAGTGGTTCAGCCAGGTGCTGGCTTTGATGAACGTTCCACGCGATTTGGACATCTTCGCGCCGTTCACCGTCACGTAGCCGTGAACAAACAGGTTGGTTGGCTTGCGGAAGTTGCTGCCTTCCAGCATTGCCGGCCAGAACAGGCTGTGGAAGTAAACGATGTCTTTGCCGATGAAGTGATACAGCTCGGCGGTGGAATCTTTCTTCCAGTATTCGTCGAAGCTGACGGTGTCGCCACGCTTGTCGCACAGGTTCTTGAAGGAGCCCATGTAGCCGATTGGCGCGTCCAGCCAGACGTAGAAATATTTGCCCGGTGCATTTGGAATTTCGAAACCAAAGTAGGGCGCATCGCGGGAGATATCCCACTGCTGCAGACCGGATTCGAACCACTCCTGCATTTTGTTCGCTACCTGCTCCTGCAGCGCGCCGCTGCGGGTCCACGCCTGCAGCATTTCGCTAAAGGATGGCAGGTCGAAGAAGAAGTGCTCGGAGTCACGCATCACAGGCGTGGCGCCGGAGACCACCGATTTCGGGTCGATCAGCTCTGTCGGGCTATAGGTAGCGCCGCACACTTCGCAGTTATCGCCGTACTGATCCGGTGATTTACATTTCGGGCAGGTGCCTTTGACGAAACGGTCCGGCAGGAACATGCCTTTTTCCGGATCGTACAGCTGAGAGATAGTGCGGTTTTTAATAAAACCGTTCTCTTTCAGACGGGTGTAGATAAGCGTTGACAGCTCTCGGTTCTCCTCGCTGTGCGTGGAGTGGTAGTTGTCATAGCTGATGTCAAAGCCAGCAAAATCGGTCTGATGCTCCTGACTCATTTCGGCAATCATCTGCTCCGGGGAAACTCCCAGCTGCTGGGCTTTCAGCATGATCGGCGTGCCGTGGGCATCGTCCGCGCAGATGAAGTTAACCTCGTGGCCGCGCATTCGCTGGTAACGGACCCAGACATCAGCCTGGATATGCTCCAGCATGTGGCCGAGGTGGATTGAGCCGTTGGCGTACGGCAGTGCGCACGTTACCAGAATTTTTTTCGCGACTTGAGTCATAGTAGGCATTACTTCTTTTAACTGTGAAAAGGGTTTTTGATATTACCAAAAGGGGCATTATTAAGTAAGCACAAACCACGGCCTTTCAGGTAAACTTGTTCATCTAAGGTCTTATTCACAAGAACAAAGGAGTCGGGATGAGTTCGCAATCCCAGGCCAAATCACCGGAAGCCTTACGAGCAATGGTCGCCGGGACGCTGGCTAACTTTCAGCATCCAACCCTGAAGCACAATCTCACTACGCTGAAAGCGTTGCACCATGTCGCATGGCTGGACGATACGCTGCACATCGAGCTGCAGATGCCGTTCGTCTGGACCAGCGCCTTCGACGCGCTGAAAGAGCAAACCAGCTCGGAGCTGCTGCGCATTACCGGTGCAAAAGCGATTGACTGGAAGCTGAGCCACAGTATCGCCACCCTCAAGCGGGTGAAAAACCAGCCCGGCGTTAACGGTGTGAAAAACATCATCGCCGTCAGCTCTGGCAAGGGCGGGGTGGGGAAATCGTCTACCGCCGTCAACCTGGCGCTCGCGCTGGCGGCCGAAGGGGCGAAGGTCGGTATTCTGGATGCGGATATCTACGGGCCGTCAATTCCCAACATGCTGGGCGCAGAAAACCAGCGTCCAACCTCGCCAGATGGAACCCACATGGCGCCAATCATGGCGCACGGTCTGGCAACGAATTCCATCGGTTATCTGGTGACTGATGACAATGCGATGGTCTGGCGTGGTCCAATGGCCAGCAAAGCGCTGATGCAGATGCTGCAGGAGACCCTGTGGCCGGATCTGGATTATCTGGTGCTGGATATGCCGCCGGGTACCGGTGATATCCAGCTGACGCTGGCGCAGAACATCCCCGTCACCGGGGCGGTTGTTGTCACCACGCCGCAGGATATCGCGCTGATCGACGCCAAAAAAGGCATCGTGATGTTTGAGAAAGTCGAGGTGCCTGTGCTCGGTATCGTCGAGAACATGAGCATGCACATCTGCAGCAACTGTGGTCATCACGAGCCTATCTTCGGCACCGGCGGTGCAGAAAAACTGGCGGCGCAGTATCACACCCAGCTGCTGGGACAGATGCCGCTGCACATCACGCTGCGTGAAGATCTGGATAGCGGGAAACCGACGGTCATCAACCGCCCGGACAGTGAGTTTGCGGAGTTGTACCGTCAGCTGGCGGGGCGCGTTGCGGCGCAGCTTTACTGGCAGGGTGAAGTCATTCCTGGCGAAATCGCCTTCCGCGCGGTGTAATTCTTCTGCGCTTGAGTGCCGGGTGGCGCTTCGCTTACCCGGCCTACAAATGGCACCATCATGTAGGTCGGGTAAGGCGAAGCCGCCACCCGACATTAACGCAATCGGTAATGCATCAGATAGTACTCTCCCTCCGGAGAATCCCCCGTTGCCTCGATGTGCCAGCCATGACGCTGATAAAACGCGATAGCCCGTTCGTTTCTCACCAGACACTTTAACGCCCCCGTACTGGTAAACGTTTTTTGTACCTGTTCCAGCAGCAAACGGCCTACGCCCAGGCTCTGATACTGCGGATCAACGAACAGATTGTGCAGAAAGTTATCATTCGTCCAGACTGACGCAAAGCCCACACGATGGCCGTTCTGTACAGCAACCCAAATCACTTCGTCTCGGGTTGCCTCGTCAAAATCTTCGAGTTGCCATTCTGCACCGTTCAGCCACGGCCACGCCTCGCGGCGGGCATGCAGGTAAAGGGTGCGCAGGAAAGGACGATCGCTCTCCTGCCACGGCCGAATATGGACGGTATCAGCGATGATAGAAGATATCTCCGTTATAGGCTTTATAGATCTTACCGTCGGCATCGCCGATCAGGACATAGTTCTCGCCCATATAGGTCCAGTGCGTACCCGCATCCGGCGCCGGGAGGTTACGCAGTTGATACTGTTTGATGGTGTATTCAGGGGTTTGATACAGCGCCGGAGCCGTGTCGCCAATTTTGAACTTCGTGAAATCAGCAATGAACTCTTGTTCTTCATAAGCTTTGATGCCGCCAGATGCTGACGCCGTTTGCGGGGCTGCCGAAGCCGCGCTCGCAAGAGACATTACTACACCCAGAAGCAGCCATGTACGCTTAGCCATTTTTTCTCCAGTTATACCGTTACTGATACGCTCAGCCTGCTGTGTTGACGATATGGCAGACAGCCTATTTTAAGTATCCCAGCAGAGCCTGTTAGAAAAAAAATGTAACAAAAGTGGACGGTTTTGTGTAGATCAAACGGTTAATACTATTTTGTTTATGAATATTATTTCCTAGGACTTATTCAGAACGGAAATATTTTTTTTAATTAATTCTGAAAATATAAGTTTGCTCTAAATTTGTGACCTGAAATGCATGCATTTCATTTGAAGACGATTTAAACTTCTAAAAGCGGAGCGGTTTAATTCTCAATTCTACGTGGTTCCGGTCCTTCAGTTCATTCTACACATCATTCAGTGATGTGTAATTTTACGTAATTGCTTGAAAAACAGCATGTTGAAAAAGTAGGCGATTCTTCCGGAATGGCCTGTTATGCGTTTTTTGCGCTCATGAATGAAATATTAATTCTAATGAAAAACACAACCACATTATCTGTAATATTCTTAGCGATAAGTCAGTTGACGGGCTGCGTATTTTCTCCCGGGCAAACATTAAGCTCAGCGGGAAAAAACGTCATTACGTCGGGTGATGAAAATAATAATTTAGATAAGCGCGTGGATCTCTATCCTGTTACCCCTTCATTGATTGAGAAATTGCGCCCTGCCGTCACCAAATCTCAGTCTAATCCTAAGCTCGATGAGCAGGTCAGAAACTGGGAGTACCGCATTGGAACCGGTGATATTTTGACCGTAACCGTCTGGGATCACCCTGAACTGACAACACCGGCCGGACAGTATCGCAGTGCCAGTGACACCGGCAACTGGGTCAACGCCGACGGTACGCTCTTCTATCCCTATGTCGGCAAACTCCCGGTGGCAGGAAAAACGGTCTCTGAAGTCAGGGAAGAGATCGCCAAACGGCTGGATAGCGTGATCGAAAGCCCGCAGGTGGACGTCAGCGTGGCTGCCTTCCGCTCGCAAAAAGCCTATGTCACGGGCGAAGTCGTCAAATCTGGTCAGCAGGCAATCACCAATATTCCCCTGACGGTCATGGATGCCGTCAACGCGGCAGGCGGGCTTTCTGCCGATGCGGACTGGCGCAATGTGGTTCTCACTCACGAGGGGAAAGATTCGCGCCTCTCTCTGTATGCGCTGATGCAGCACGGCGACCTGACGCAAAATAAGCTGCTCTATCCGGGCGATATCCTTTTTGTGCCTCGTAATGACGCCCTGAAAGTCTTCGTGATGGGGGAGGTGATTAAGCAGAGCACGCTCAAGATGGACAGGAGCGGAATGACCCTTGCTGAAGCGCTGAGCAATGCGGGCGGCCTGAATCAGGATATGGCCGATGCGACGGGCATTTTTGTCATTCGCTCCATTGCCAAAGGCAACGACGCGGGAAAAATTGCCAACATTTATCAGCTTAACGCACAGGATGCCTCCGCGATGGTGTTGGGCACTGAATTCCAGCTTGAGCCGTACGACATTGTCTACGTCACCACGGCACCGCTGTCACGCTGGAATCGCGTCATTACGCAGCTCGTGCCGACCATCAGTGGCGTTCATGACCTGACCGAAACGGTCCGTTACATCAGATCGTGGCCGCAATAATGTTTGATTCCATCTTAGTGGTCTGCACCGGCAATATTTGTCGCTCGCCGATTGGCGAGCGGCTGTTGCGCCAGCTGCTACCGGGAAAACGGATAACCTCGGCAGGTATCTATGGGCTGGAGGGCAGCCCGGCGGATGTCAGCGCTCAGGACGTGGCCAGGCGGCATGGGATCTCACTTGAGGGACATCGCGCGCGCAAACTGACCCCGCAGATCATGCGGGAATCGGATCTGATTCTGGTGATGGAACCTGTCCATCTTCGCTTTATCTCTGACATGGCCCCGGAAATTCGCGGCAAATCGCTGCTTTTTGGGCAATGGCTGGGGCCGCAGGACATCCCCGATCCCTATTGTAAAAGTCGTGAAGCGTTCGATTATGTTTTCGGTCTGCTGGGCAAAGCCAGTCAGGAATGGGCTCATCGTTTGAGTCAACAAGGAATGAAGCGTTAATGTCGTCTTACACAACAGACAGTTACGGTGCGGCAGCACCGGAGAATCATGAAATCGATCTCATTAGCCTGCTCGGCGAGGTGATCGATCACCGTGCAGTCATTTTATCGATAACTTTCCTGTTCACCCTGCTGGCGGGGCTGTATGCCTTTCTGGCCACGCCCGTTTATCGCGCAGATGCCTTAATCCAGGTAGAAGGAAAGCAGGATAACAGCCTGCTCAAAAATTTAAGGCAGTTTGGGAGTGAGATGTCTCCCGATGTCGAACCTGAAATTCTTCTGCTTAAATCGCGGATGATCCTGGGCGCAACCGTCGATGAATTAGGCCTAACACAGCACGTGACGCAGCGTACGTTCCCGGTAGTGGGACGTCTGTGGGCACGGTTGCAGGGCCGTAAACCGGCGACGGTTGCCCTTGGCTGGCTGCAACTTCCCCCTGTCGAAGGCAAACCTCGCACCCTTGTGCTCACTGTGCTGGAAAAAGGGGCATACCGGCTGGAGGGGGATAACTTTTATGCCGAGGGCAGGGAAGGGAAACCGCTGGAAAAAGCCGGCGTTTCACTGTTGGTGGTGAAAATGAATGCGCCAACGGGCACGCAATTCACGGTGCAAAACAGCACCCGTCTGGAAGCTATCAATACGCTCAGCACCCAATTTAGCGTCGTTGAATCGGCAAAGCAGAGTGGGGTGCTGACGCTCACGCTGACCGGCAAAGATCCTGAGCGCATTGCGCATGTGCTTGACCGGATTGCCAACAACTATCTGCAGCAAAACATTGCGCGCCAGGAAGCACAGGATGCCCGCAGTCTTGCATTTTTGCAGAAGCAATTGCCTAAAATCAGAAGCGAACTGGATCTGGCTGAAGAGCGGCTGAATCAGTATCGCAAACAGCGTGATTCGGTGGATCTCTCCCTGGAAGCGAAATCGGTTCTCGAGCAGATTGTGAATATCGAAAACCAGCTCAACGAGCTGACGTTTCGTGAGGCGGAGATTTCTCAGCTGTTCAAGAAAGAGCACCCGAACTACCGCGCCTTGCGTGAAAAGCGTCAGACGCTTGAGCAGGAGAAGGTCCGCCTTAATCAGCGTGTCGCCGCCATGCCATCGACTCAGCAGGATATTTTGCGCCTCAGTCGGGATGTGGAGTCAGGCCGCACCATTTATTTGCAGCTCCTCACCCGCCAGCAGGAGCTGAACATTTCGCGCTCCAGCGCCATTGGTAACGTGCGAATTATCGACAGCGCGGTGACGCAACCCGATCCCATCAAACCGCGAAAACTGGTGGTCATCGTCTTAGGCATCCTGTTGGGGCTGATATGCTCAATGGGGCTGGTCCTGGTCCGTATGGCGCTCAGACGCGGCATCAACACCTCCGAGCAACTGGAAGGGCTTGGCGTACAGGTGATGGCCACCTTGCCCCGTTCCCTGTGGCTGTGGAAAAAAACCAACCTGCGTAAAAAACGCGTATTTGGCTCACGCTGGAGACACAAGATTGTCGATGTCCCTTTCCTGCCGGTTGATCGGCCTGCGGATGTTTTTGTCGAGGCCGTACGGGGGCTTCGCACCAGCCTGCATTTCACCTTGCAGGATGCCGCTAACCGGATCGTGATGATTTCAGGCCCAACGCAGGACTGCGGTAAAACCCTTGTCAGCACCTCGCTGGCCGCGATTGAGGCGCAGGCCGGGCTCAGGGTGTTATTCATTGATGCGGATATGCGCGAAGGCTATGTACACAACATCTTCGATCTGAAAAACCATACCGGGCTTTCCGACGTGCTTGACGGAAAATGTCATTTCCAGGCGGCGATTCAGCGCTATGAGAAAGGCAACATTGATGTACTGACCTGCGGGCCGGTTCCGTTACGCCCCTCTGAACTGCTGATGAGCGAACGCTTCAGGGCGTTAATGACCTGGGCAGACGAGCATTATGATCTTGTGATCCTCGATACCCCGCCGGTGCTGGCCGTAACGGACGCCTCAGTGGCTGCTCCGGTGGCCGCCACCTCGCTGCTGGTGGCCCGCTATGGTAAAACCAGCCTCAAAGAGATGGAGAACAGCATTAAGCGTTTGCAGCAAACGGGGGCGCATATCAACGGCACCGTGCTGAACGATGTGGTGAAGTCGGCAGCGCTGTATTACCGTGCAGGCTATGGCCATTACGAGTATGGCCAACGCCCGACACGGCAACCGCGCAAGGATTAGTGCTTCACCAGCGTGGCAAAGTAATACACCAGCGGAATGGCGAGGATCCAAAGACCAACGGGGATTTCTCGCCATTTTCCTGCAATCGCTTTAATGACGATGTAAAACAGCAGCCCTCCCGCAATCCCTGTCCCGAAGCTGTTGGCAATCAGCGTAATCATTACCATCATCAGCACCGGCAGCCCGTCGGTGAAGTTTGCCAGATCCACCTTACGCAGGCCGCTGAACATATTCAGGCCGATCAGGATCAGGGCAGGGGCGGTGGCTTCTTTTGGGATCATGAGCGCAACGGGCGTAAACAGCAGCATCAGCAGGAACATGACCGCAGCGGCCAGCGCCGTCATGCCGGTTTTACCCCCTGCTTCTGCGGCCGCGGAGGATTCAATCAGCGCCGTGGCGGCAGGAATACCCACCCACGGGCCAATCGCGGCGGCTATCGAGTCCACCAGAAACGGGCGATTGATGTTTGCCATATTGCCCTCTTCATCCAGCAACCCGGCTTCACCTCCCACCGCCAGCGTGGTGCCCATGGTGGAGAAAAACTCCGATGCGAAAAAGACAAACAGGAACGGCAGGAAGGCAATATTCAGCGCGCCCAGCATGTCGATATGGCCCAGCACCGGCGTCAGTGAATGAGGCATGTCAATAAAGCTGGCAGGAAGGTGAGTCACCCCCATCGGAATGCCCACGAGGGTGGCAAATAAAATGGCCCACAAAATGGCGCCCGGAATGCGACGCGCCTGCAGGGCAATGGCGAGGAACAGACCGCTGAGCGCCACCAGCGCGCCTGGGGAGAGAAAATCACCCAGCATCAGCGCGTTCGTTTTTGCGTTAGCCAGCACCAGCCCGGCATTGCGAAAGCCCAGTACGGCGACAAAAAGACCGATAGAGGCCGTCAGTCCCAGTTTGATGGACTGCGGTACGGAGCGGGTCACAACCTCTCGCAGGCCAAAACGGGTGAGCAGGAAGAACAAAATTCCCGACCAGCAGGCAATGCCCAGACCAATTTGCCAGCCGATGCCTTCACTGCCCGCCAGCGTTACCCCAACCAGCACCGAGCCACCAATGCCGGGCCCGACAATAAACGGCAGGTTGGCGTAAAACGCCATCAGCAGCGTACCGGCCACAAACACCAAAATGGTGCCGGTGGTCGCCGCGCCTTTATCCATCCCGCCCACGGCCAACAGCCCCGGGATGACCACCAGCAAATAGGCGGCGGCGAGAAAACCGGTGAGACCGGCCAGACACTCTGTGCGCACGGTACTGCCGCGCGTATGCAGTGAAAAACGACGTTCAAGCCAGTTCCCTGGTGCTGGCGAATTAACGGTATTGTCGGCCATTATCCGGCTCTCCTTCGGTATTATTGTGTGGTGTCCGGGGTTTCCCGGTAAGAAATCAGCGGATCGACAATCTGGCGCGTGCTGCCATCGGTCAGTCCAAGATCGGTTAAATGCGGCCCGGCGTTGCAGGCAAGGCACGTCCCTTCAATGGCTTTAAATACTCTGTATGGCGGCTCCCAGTCGGCAATCTGGCTGCTGCGTTCACGCAGTTCACGAAACTGGCGCGCCAGTTCCGCAGGGGCGAGTTCTGACAACATCCCCGCAATGGGCATCGCCACATGGGCGATCACGTCCCCGTTCTGGACCAGCGCCATCCCGCCACCGCTTTGGATCAGCGTGTTGGCGGCCAGTGCCATGTCATCAGGATTGCGTCCCAGTACCACCAGGTTGTGTGAATCGTGGGAGTAGCTGGTGGCAATGGCCCCCCGCAGCTCTCCCCAGCCTTCCAGCAGGGCGATTTGCGGTTTTGCCGCATGGCGCGCGTGGCGGTGCTGAACCCAAATCAGGCTAAAACCAGCCGGTATCTCAACGCGTCCGTCACGTACCCGGGCGTCGGTTTCTCCCCAGCGGGTAAAACGTGCGCCGCTGATATGACGCAGGCGCGCCACACCGTGGTTTGCGTTGTCGATGCGCATGTAAAAATCACTGGCGGTCAGCGACGACAGGCGCACGGTATCCCGGGGCAGCGTCAGGGGCGTATCAACAATCGGCTCGATCATCGCTCCGTCACGGGCAATGCATTTTCCGGCGACGTACACCCGGCGAGCCGTCAGTTTATCCAGTGAATCGAACACCACCAGATCCGCACAACGACCCGCGGCAATCAGCCCGAGATCGTTACGCTGCAGGCGCAGGGAAGCATTCAGGGTGGCAAACCGCAGCGCGTCCGTCGCCGGAAGGCCATGTTCAATCAGCAGGTTGAGCAGGGCGATGATTCCGCCTTTTTCCATCAGGATGTCCGGTGGGACATCGTCAGTGCAGACCGTGATTTGTGACGACAGATGCGGCAGCGTTTTCAGCGCGCTGACGATATCAGGCAGCAGATAAGGATGCGAGCCGCGGATCTCCAGCGTCAGCCCGGCGCGTAATTTTTCCAGCGCATCGTCGGCGGAGGTGAGTTCATGATCGGAGGTGACGCCCGCCGCCAGATACGCCTGTAAATCCGCGCCGCTCAGACCACGCGCGTGACCTTCAATCAGCTTCCCACTTTCCAGCCCGGCCTGCAGGATCTCCAGCATACGCTGACTGCCATTCAGCACCCCGTTCATGTCCATCACTTCCGCCACGCCGCGCACTTCGGGCCAGCCAAGCAGGGTATTCATCTCTTCGCCCGCAAAGTCTGCGCCGGACATCTCCAGCCCCGGTGTGGAAGGGACGCTCGATGGCGCCGCGACCATTACCTGCAGTGGCAGGTTGCGGCTCGCCTCAATGGCAAAGCGGACGCCCTCAATGCCCAGCACGTTCGCCAGCTCGTGCGGATCCCAGAACACCGCGGTGGTGCCCTGCGCCAGTACGATCTCTGCGTAGCGGGCGGGCAGCAGGTGCGAGCTTTCAAGGTGAACATGCGTGTCCATTAGCCCTGGAGAGAGAAACTGGTTGTTCAGGTCATGCGTCTCAAGCGCATCGTTGCGGCTGCCGCGTGGATGGACGCTGGCGATAAGCGAGCCGACGATGCCCACATCCGCGTCGCGGATCTCACCGGTTGCCATATCAATAACTCGGGTATGCGTAAGCAACAGGTCAAACGGCGTTTCGCCTCGTGCAGCCTTCACGGCGCGGCGTCGGGTTTCGGCAGTCATGCAATTAACAGTTCCAGCATTGAAATATTGACGTTACTCTATGCACCCGGCAAACGTTTGCCCAGCTGATAAAATTTATCGCCCGATAACCCCGGGTTATTCTGTGACGCGTGTAATGGATAATGATGACGGAACCCTGGCAGCGCTTGCCTGCGCTCTCCCTTCGGCAGCTACAGTATTTTGTCACTCTGGCGCAGCTGCGTCATTTTACGGATACCGCCAGTAAACTGGCCATCAGCCAGCCGGCGCTCAGCAGCGCCCTGCGACAAATCGAAACCGTGCTCGGCGGTAAACTGGTTAACCGTACCGCGTCGGCGGTCACGCTGACCGAGCTGGGGCACGCCATTTTGCCACACGCGCAGCGGGTGCTCAGCGTGGCGCAGCTGGCGTTTGATGATATGCAGCAGATTGTGCAGGCCGGCGGCGACGGCACGGTGCGGATCGGTCTGGTGCCTTCAGTCAGTTCGCTACTGTTTCCGCTGCTGCCGCAGACGCTGGCGCAGGCTTTTCCGCGCCTGCGGGTGGAGTTTCACGACCAGACCAACGATGCGCTGGTGGCGCAACTGCTGAAAGGGCAGATTGATTTTGGCATCGGGGCGCTGGACAACTCGGTACCCGAACAGCTGGACGTGTTCCCGCTGCAGGAGGATCCGTTTGTGGCCGTGTTGCACTGCGACGATCCGCTCGCCGCGTCGGCACATGTTCCCTGGAAACAGCTGGTGGGCCGGGATATTGCCGTTTTCTCAAAAGGCAATATTCAGCGGCTGGTCAATGCGCTTGCCGAAAGCCACCGTCTGTCCCTGCAGACCCGTTATCAGGTGGACTATATCGAGACATTATACGGGCTGGTGCGCTCGAAGCTTGCCGTGGGGATATTGCCTCAGCTTTACACCACCCACCTGCAGGACCCGCAGCTTAAGGTGGTTCACCTTCAGCAACCGGCCCTGGCGCGCACGGTGGCGCTGATGCGTGCCCCGCAGGCGCTGCCTCCGCTCATTGAGTCCTGCTTTACCCTGATGGTTGATTCCTTACGCACCAGGTAGGGCGACACTTCTTTACAGCGAAACGGTGCGCAGCTCGCTAAGATGACTTTCGTTAAATCACGAGGTCACAATGGAAAACCGCAAATTCAGCCAACTGCGCCGCTGGGCGCGGGAAGGGATCATACTCGTACTGCTGGCGCTGGCCGTGATGTGGGGTGTGGATCAGTACCGCAAGCCGACATTACCCGCTACGTTTAGCGCTACCCCAATGCAGGGCATTGATGGCTCAGTACATGACATTGCCGCACTCAGTCAGGATCGGCCGCTGCTGATTTACGTCTGGGCGACCTGGTGCAGCATCTGCCGTTATACCACGCCTGCGGTCAATAGGCTGGCAGAAGAGGGCGGGAACGTGGTGAGTATTGCCATGCGCTCTGGTGATGACGCTAAGCTTGCGCGCTGGGTCGAAAAGAAGCAGCTGAAAATGCCGGTGATTAATGACGAAAACGGTGCGCTGTCACAGCAATGGCAGGTTAGCGTAACACCGACGCTGGTGCTGGTCTCTAAAGGCAATGTCGTCAGTACAACAACGGGCTGGACAAGCTACTGGGGATTGAAAGTCAGGATGTGGTGGGCAGGGTTATAAAAATAGCCCCTCTCCCGGTGGAAGAGGGGCTGTGTATTACTTCGCCAGAACTTCCTGCGCAGTACGCTCAACCAGAGACAGCAGGGTTTTGATATCCTCCAGCGTCACGGTTGGGTTCAGCAGCGTCAGCTTCAGACAGGTCACGCCGTTATGCTCGGTCACGCCGACGTTTGCACGGCCGGACTCCAGCAGCGCATCACCAATTTTCTGGTTCAGCAGGGCGATACCTGCATCATCTGCCTGCACCTCGCCACGGAAGCGGAACAGCACGCTTGCCAGCTGTGGCTGCATAACCAGTTCCAGTGCGGGCTGCTCTTTCACATAAGCTGCAACCTGCTGTGCCAGCGTCACGCCGTGATCGATAATCGCCGCGTATTGCTCCTGACCCAGCGCTTCCAGGCTCATCCACAGCTTCAGCGCGTCGAAACGGCGTGTGGTCTGCAGCGATTTGGAAACCAGGTTCGGCACGCCGGCTTCTTCGTCGAACTCAGAGTTCAGGTAAGCCGCCTGATAGCGCATCAGCTCATAGTGGCGCGCTTCCTTCAGCAGGAATGCACCGCAGCTGATGGTCTGGAAGAACTGTTTGTGGAAGTCCAGAGTAACGGAATCCACCAGTTCAATGCCGTCCAGGTAGTGGCGATACTGCTCAGACATCAGCAGTGCGCCGCCCCAGGCCGCATCAACGTGTACCCAGATGTTCTGTTTCGCCGCCAGTTCAGCAATGGCACGCAGCGGGTCAATAGCACCGGCATCGGTGGTCCCGGCTGTCGCGACAATCGCCAGAATCTGTTCGCCGTTGGCGTTGCACTGCTCGATTTTCGCCGCCAGATCGGTCAGATCCATGCGAGAGAATTCGTCAGTTTTCACCTGCACGACGGACTGATAACCCAGCCCCATCAGCGCCATGTTTTTCTGCACGGAGAAGTGCGCGTTTTCGGAGCACAGTACGCGGATCTTACGCAGATCGCCCGTCAGACCATCCTGCTGGACAGAGTGGCCCTGACGTGCGAAGAACGCATCACGTGCCAGCATCAGACCCATCAGGTTGCTCTGGGTGCCGCCGCTGGTGAAGACACCCGCGTCGCCAGCCTGATAACCCACGCGGGTACGCAGCCATTCGATCAGTTTGATCTCAATAATGGTTGCGGACGGGCTTTGATCCCAGGAGTCCATGCTCTGGTTAGTGGCGTTAATCAGCACTTCCGCCGCCTGGCTAACGACCAGGCTTGGGCAGTGCAGGTGCGCCACACACTGCGGGTGATGAACGGACAAACTGTCTTTCAGGAAAAACTCCACGGCGCGTTCAATCGCCGCTTCGTTGCCCAGCCCTTTCGGGTTGAAATCCAGCTTAATGCGGTCGCGCAGTTCCGCGACCGTTTTGCCCTGATACATCTCAGGCTGTTTCAGCCACTGCATCACAGCCTGAGTGCTTTGTTCAATCGCCTGCTGGTAAGCTTCAATGCTCTGCGCAGAGGAGAACAAAATTGGGTTTGAATCAGACATCGTAATCAACAACTCCGGTTACGCCGGGCGAACGCCCGCAGCAAGCAGTGCCTGCTCGAATTTATCCAGGAAGACTTTCAGCTCATCATCGCTGATCAGCAGAGAAGGCAGCAGGCGCAGAACGATACCATTACGACCACCGCGCTCCAGAATCAGACCGGCTTCGAAGCACTTCTTCTGAATCAGTGCAGACAGCTCGCCATCACCCGGGAAGCAACCCATGTGGTCAGCGGCTTCGTGTGGCTTAACGATCTCAATACCGATCATCATGCCCAGACCGCGAACGTGGCCGATAACCGGATAGCGTTTCGCCATCTCGTTCAGCTGGCCTTTCAGCCATTCGCCCTGTGCAGCCACTTTGCCAGCGATGTTTTGGTCTTTCAGGATCTTCAGCGTCGTCAGACCGGTTGCCATCGCCAGCTGGTTGCCGCGGAAGGTGCCGGTGTGGTGACCTGGTGCCCATGCATCGAACTGCTTTTTGATACCCAGCACAGCCAGTGGCAGACCGCCGCCAACGGCTTTGGACATCACGATGATGTCTGGCTCGATGCCCGCGTGTTCGAACGCGAAGAATTTACCGGTACGGGCAAAGCCTGCCTGAACTTCGTCCAGGATCAGCAGAATGCCGTGTTCCTGAGTCACTTTACGGATGCGCTGCAGCCACTCAACAGGAGCAGGGTTCACGCCGCCTTCACCCTGAACGGCTTCAAGAATGACCGCAGCAGGTTTACGCACGCCGCTTTCAACGTCGTTGATCAGGTTTTCGAAGTAGTAGGTCAGCGCTTTCACGCCCGCTTCCCCGCCGATACCCAGTGGGCAACGGTACTGGTGTGGGTAAGGCATGAACTGCACTTCTGGCATCATACCGTCTACCGCTTCTTTCGGAGACAGGTTACCGGTCACGGACAGTGCACCGTGAGTCATACCGTGGTAACCACCCGAGAAGCTGATGATACCGCTACGGCCGGTGACTTTTTTCGCCAGCTTCAGCGCCGCTTCCACGGCGTCAGCACCGGATGGACCGGTGAACTGCAGGCAGTACTCTTTGCCCTGACCAGGCAGCAGAGAGAGCAGGTATTCGGAAAACGCGTCTTTCAGAGGCGTAGTCAGATCCAGAGTATGTAACGGCAAGCCGCTGGTAATGACATTTTGGATGCTTTTCAGCACATCAGGGTGGTTATGGCCAAGCGCGAGGGTGCCTGCGCCTGCTAAACAGTCAAGGTATTCTTTATTATCTGCATCGGTGATCCACACGCCTTCTGCTTTAGTGATGGCTAAAGGCAGTTTGCGCGGATAACTCCTGACGTTAGATTCAAACTCGGCCTGACGGGCCAGATAGGTTTCGTTGCTTTTGTGGGCATCTACGGTGTCAATACGGACTTTATCCGTCATCATATCACTCCTACAACCGCCGCTTCGTTATGAGCCACGATTGAATAAAAAGTTAAAAAACAGATGGGGGCCTGAAAAAAACGCCGCCAATATAGAGCCTTTTGCCACGGGGCTCAATGGTTAATTTGTTTACTGTTTTGTGACATGGGGCACAGGGGACGGAATATCCCCGTTTTGAGAAAGAAAATTATGCGTTATGGCAAATAAAAACAGCCGGTTACGTGCTAACTGCCCGGAGGGTAAAATCATAAAAAAGAGTGTGACAAATCGTGCCATTTTTCCCTGAAAGGGAGGTTGACCGCCTCCTTAGCCTGCTTATTACTGCGACAGGGCTAAAAAGCGGTGGTCATCATAGATGCGTAATGGAATTCCGCATTAAAAATGGACTTTCAACGCGCGTGGTTTCCCGATGGGTTTCACCGTTAATAATATGCAGAGCACTGAGGCGACCAATTTCATAATGCGGCAGTTGAACCGTTGAAAGAGGCGGAAGAAAGAGTTCTCCAATGCCTACCATATTGTCATAGCCGATCACCGCGATATCTTCAGGGATGCGAATCCCTTGCGCCAGCAGGGTCTGGTAAACCATCAATGCGATACGATCGTTGCCGCAGATAACCGAGTCGAATTGGGGAAGGCCATTCTGAATGTGCGCCTGCAGAACTGACGGAATGTCGCGATAGTGCTCGTCCCCAAACGCCATATAACTATGATCCAGACGGTCCGGGTCGAGCCCCGCTTCACGGCATGCACGTTCCAGCCCGTGACGGCGTCGGGTTGTGGCCAGATGATCTGCGGGTAAATGCAGGCACAGGGGCTGTCGATAGCCTGCGGCGAGTAACGCCTGTACGGCGGCGTACTGCCCCTGTTCATCATCAGGAATATAGCTGGCGACCTTTTCATCGATACTTTCGCAGTTGGCCAGCACGCAGGGAAGGGTAAGGAGCTTGGCCGGGAGAGGAACCTGACGTAATCCCATGGTGGTGTAAATAATGCCGTCCGGGCGGTGAGAGAGCAGCAGATCGACGATTGCCTCCGGGTTGTCATCGGTAAACATATTCATGACGAAACTGTTCCAGCCGTGCATCCGGGCCGTCTCTTCAATGGACAGCGTAATCTCCACCGAGAAAGGTGTCGTCACCGTATCGAGTGCCAGCACGCCTATGGTTTTTGGCGAGGCATGCGCGCCGCGTACTTTCTTGGCGGAAAGATCGGGTACGTAGCTGGTCTGCTCAATAGCCTGCTGTACGCGTGCCAACGTTTCCGGTTTAAGGCGCTCCGGGTTGTTAAGCGCGCGTGAGACGGTCATCAGCGATACGTTAGCCAGCTTTGCGACGTCCTTCAGGGAAGCCATTTTCTTACTCCGTTAATGTCACGTGTTAAAGAGTATACAACTAAGTTACTGATGTAAAAGGAAAGTGGATATGTGAGTGGAGCCAGACAGGCTTCATTGATGAATAATTGATCGCGATCTCACTTCTGTAATGTTAACGTTAACTTTCGTGATTAACATCATGAATCTGATCCAAACCGCATGAGTAGCGCTCAATGTTAACGTTACTATTTTGTCATTACTCCAACATGAGAATGTCATGATGAAAACGCATCACTCTCACAGCTACCCCTTATTGAGCGCATTACTGTTTTTCTTTTTTGTCACCTGGTCTTCTTCCGGCTCTTTGCTTTCCATCTGGCTCCACCAGGAGGTGGGCTTAAAAGCGGGCGACACCGGCATTATCTATGCCGTGCTTTCTGTCTCCGCGCTTTTCGCTCAAATCTGCTATGGATTCATTCAGGACAAACTTGGTCTGCGCAAGAACCTGCTCTGGTTTCTGACCAGCCTGCTCATTCTTTCTGGTCCGGCCTTTTTGCTGTTTGGTTATCTGCTGCAGATTAACGTTTTACTCGGCAGTATTTTCGGCGGGATTTATATCGGCCTGACGTTTAACGGTGGGATAGGGGTACTGGAGTCCTATACCGAGCGTGTCGCCCGCCAGAGCCAGTTTGAGTTCGGCAAGGCGAGGATGTGGGGATCGCTTGGCTGGGCGGTGGCAACCTTTTTCGCGGGACTTCTGTTTAACATTAATCCGAAGCTGAACTTCGCTGTCGCGAGCTCTGCAGGGCTGCTGTTTTTTGTTTTGCTGGCACGTCTCAGGGTCTCTTCCGCCCCGCACGCCATGCAGGAAGCGGTGTCAGGCGGTAAAGTCACGCTGGAAGATGCATTGCGTCTGCTGACACTGCCGCGGTTCTGGGCGCTGGTGTTTTTTGTTATCGGCACCTGTATTTATGGCGTTTACGACCAGCAGTTCCCGGTCTATTTCTCCTCCCAGTTCCCGACGTTACAGGAAGGAAACGCCATGTATGGCTATCTCAACTCCTTCCAGGTTTTCCTTGAGGCGGCGGGCATGTTCTGCGCCCCATGGCTGGTGAACCGCCTTGGCGCAAAGAATGGCCTGATTTTTGCGGGAATGGTGATGGCGATGCGTATGGTGGCTTCGGGGCTGGTTGAGGGGCCGGTACTGATCTCCATTACCAAGCTATTGCACGCGGTCGAACTGCCCGTTTTGCTGGTCTCAATTTTTAAATACAACAGCTTACATTTCGATAAACGGCTCTCTTCCACCCTCTATCTGGTGGGCTTTGCCTGTACCAGCTCAGTGATCGCCTCGGTCCTGTCGCCGCTGGCGGGTTACAGCTATGAGAAATATGGCTTCGCCCAGTCCTATCTCATTATGGGGCTGTTAGTTTTCAGCACCACGTTTATCTCCATCTTCCTGTTGCGCTCGGGTAAATCCTCTTCAGACCCGCTCATGGCGCAACCTTCCACTATCTGATCGAAAGAGTAGAAAAATGGCGTATTCAATTACTAAAGCAGAGCAGGAACTTCAGTCCAGACGCGAAGGGCTCAACCTGCGCTGGTATCCGCGTTACCACCTCGCTGCGCGCGCTGGCTGGATGAACGACCCAAATGGCCTGGTCTGGTTTGACGGCTGGTATCACGCTTTTTACCAGCATCATCCGTACTCCACCCAGTGGGGGCCTATGCACTGGGGCCATGCGCGTAGCAAGGATTTAGTTCACTGGGAACATCTCCCCGTTGCGCTGGCGCCGGAAGGGCCTGAAGACAAGGATGGCTGTTTTTCCGGATCGGCGGTGGTGGATGGCGATACGCTGGCGCTGATTTACACCGGACATAAATTCCACGGCGATCCTGATGACGAGGCGAATCTCTACCAGGTGCAATGTCTGGCGACCAGCCGTGACGGCATTCATTTTGTCCGGCAGGGAATGATCGTTGATACCCCGCCAGGTCTACATCACTTCCGCGACCCGAAAGTGTGGCGTGAAGGGGAGAGCTGGTACATGGTTGTCGGTGCACGGGACGGTGAGACGGGTCAGGTGCGTGTATATCGTTCTGCCAATCTGCGTGAGTGGCAGGATATGGGCGTGCTGGCGGTGGCTGAAAAAGAGATGGGCTACATGTGGGAATGCCCGGACTTTTTCATGCTCAATGGCAAACGCGTGCTGATGTTTTCGCCTCAGGGGATGGCCGCTGAAGGATTCAAAAACCGTAATCTTTTCCAGAGCGGCTATCTGTTGGGCGAGTGGCAGCCCGGGCAGCTTTTTGTGCGGGAAGGTGAGTTTGTGGAGATGGATCGCGGGCATGATTTCTATGCGCCACAAAGTTTCCTCACGCCTGATGGTCGCCGCATCGTTATCGGCTGGCTGGACATGTGGGAATCCTCCCAGCCGGAACAGGAGGACGGCTGGGCAGGCATGCTCTCTTTACCGCGCGAACTGACGCTCAGTGCGGATAACCGTCTGCAAATGCGACCGGCCAGAGAGGTCGAAGGCCTGCGGGGAGCGTGGTTCCCCTGGCCGGTTAGCACGCTTAACAATCAGCAGATGACTCTGCTGGAACGCTGCGATGCGATGGAGGTTATTCTGCAGTGGGATTGTGCCAATAGCAGTGCCGAGCAGTACGGCATGAGTCTGGGAGAGGGGCTGCGCGTCTACGTGGATGCTCAAATGCAGCGTCTGGTTCTTGAGCGAAACTATCCGCAGTATGGCCTGTGCGGGACACGAAGCGTCGCGCTGAACCTGGATAATACGCTTAGTCTGCGTCTGTTCTTCGACAGTTCATCCGTGGAAGTTTTTGTCAATGAAGGCGACGCGTGTTTAAGCAGCCGAATTTATCCTGAGGCAGGGCGAAGGGAAATAAATTTATTCGCCTGGGGTGGCTCAGCGTTATTATTCGAAGCCGGAGCCTGGCAGCTGGAGTGACGACTTCCCGTTCATTCGCATGGTGAGTTTGCAATAAAGGGGCAGCCACCCCTTTATTGTTGCCGGTTTAGATCATCATTTTGACAGCTGGCTGTTCACAACAATTCCCTTTTCAACCACCAGCGTTAAGGTATATCCCTGTTTATGCCATTTACCGTTGTTTGGTTTCCATCCTTGCCCCAGCAGGAATGCCGCACCGTCATCGATGGTACCGTTCATTACCGCTTCGGCCTCGCGGGAGAGCTGTTTTAAATCACGCGATTGACTTTTATCTGAATTTGCAGTGCATTCGCCGTTAGCTTCCTCAACCTGCGTACATCCTGAATGAGCAAGCTCTTTTCTGTGCTTATGTGTCATTTGTGCATGTTGCACCGCATGAGCCGCATTCGCAAAAGCCGCATTCATCGACGCGTTGCTGATCGCTGCCTGGCGTTGTGATTCTGCGAGATAACAGGTGTCTTTAGAAATGCCTTCATTAAGACACTCCTGCATCCTTGACGCCTTTGTTGCACATCCGCCGAGAAAATACGCTATGCCGAGTATGACTACAGTAAATATCGTTTTTTTCATTGCGCTAACATCTCAATTTTAATATATGCTGTGATGATAATAATTATTATAAAAATAACTATCACCGCTAATGACCAGTAAATGATTTTAATTTTACACCCCAGTAGATGATTTAATTGCGCTCTTGCTTTGATATAAACAAAGCATGTCATTGCAAGAGCAGATATCTAAATTATTTCAGGAATTTAAACGCAACTTGCGATTAATGGTTTTACTCTATGTGGTTGTTTTTAATTACCAGCCAAGCCCTATACCCGCCCCTACAGCATAATCGTTATTCGTTGTGGTGGTGACACCCGCTTTCACAATGGCATGTTCACCCGCATGGAAGGACGCGCCTACCGCAACGGCGCTTTCGTCATGAAAAGTCCCGGCACCCGCACTCACCATAAACGTTTGATCCCGCTCGACTTGCGGCATTGAAGCGATAGCAACGGCACCGGCGATTCCACTACGGGACTCTTTTTTATTATCGTCCACGTCGTCTTTAAGGCTTTTAAACTGTGCGTTAGAACTTTTTTGCTGCTGAATAAGCATTTGTCGGGCCGCGTTGAGCTCCTGTGCTTGCCCGGCTGTTTGCGTAGTCAGCGTATTGATCTGTTTAACGGCGGCTGTATCAGTAACATTACGGGTGATAATCGTCGTCACGCCGTCTTTGCCCGGACGGCCATCACGACCATTAATGACCTGGTTGTGTTGACCGTCTAAATGTGTTGCCTGCGCGGTTTTCAACGCCGTTGCAGAACCATCAACAGAGGTTTGTATTGGGTCAACCGCAATTTGTTTCACGGGAGTTTTCTGCGGCGGCAGAACAGGCGTGGGCGCCTGACCTGGCTCAATATGCTGCCCGTCCAGGTGAGGGGCTAATAATACTGGCTGTGGTGCAACCGGTGTTTGTTGCGTCGGCAGGGTAATAACAGGTGTGGCAGTAAATTGCTCATTCTTTGCGGAAATATATGCGTCCCCCCAACTGGATGTAACCGGCGAGGTAGAGGCAAGAACTGCTGTGCCAGGAACAGAAGTTAAAATAAAAACAGATACGGCGGTTTTAATACATTTCATTTCCAAACTCTCATCAATAAAATTATTTCGCTATCCTGGCGGGAGGATATAACGTCTTGTTATATTTAATTTAAAAAAGGAGGTTACGGTGATTTTTTCTAAATCACTTTTTTTGTAACGCGCAGCAACTATCCCGGATATTCACGTTTTATTTATTGATCTTCATCAATACTGGCACGCATGGCTAAAAAGGGGAGTTTGAGAGCGGATTGATCTACTCATTATAAAACAAGGAGTTAATTTTTATGGGGATTGACGGGCGTTCTTGGGTAAAACTAAGAATACATTAATCTTGCTTATCTGTTTTCGTCAAAAAATTAAATTTTTACGCCTGTTTAATTAATTTATTTAAAGCGTCTTTTGGTTTTTCTTTCTATTGATTTCGTTATTTGTTTTGAATGAAACTTTTATGATTGCCTCTGCAAAATATTTTCCACATGAAAAAATATCATGTTGTAACGGTTTAAAAACAACGAATTTATCGTGTTTAGGTAACAATGATTTAATTATCGCGAAACGTATAGCTAAAAAATACAGGAATGATCTCCCTACGATAAGCTGCGGCCACATGCTGCATGCGACTGGACTTGTAGAAACCCCTTGCACCGTGGCCTTCGCTACGGTTACACTAAATTCAAGCAAATGTTTGTATCTAACTATTTGTTTTAAAAGTATTTTGACTCGGGGTGCCCTTCTTTGTGAAGGCTGAGAAATACCCGTATTACCTGATCTGGATAATGCCAGCGTAGGGAAGTCAGATGCCTTCCCTGGTCATCGCTTCTTCACGCAAGGCAGGAGCGAACCTATGCAGCCTGACCTGCTCGATTTACACGTTTTACATCACTTCCGAACCCGTTCCCCGCTCACGCACTGTATGACCAATGATGTCGTGCAAACCTTTACGGCCAACGTTCTGCTGGCGCTTGGCGCTTCTCCGGCAATGGTGATTGAAGCCGAAGAGGCCGAGCAGTTTGCCGGGATGGCCGATGCGCTGCTGATTAACGTCGGTACCCTCACTACCCCCCGCGCCCAGTCGATGCGTCGGGCCATCGAGAGCGCGGTGGCGGCAGGCAAGCCCTGGACGCTTGACCCGGTTGCGGTGGGCGCTCTGGCGTTCCGTACCCGCTTTTGTCATCAAATCCTTGCCCTGAAACCAACCGCCATTCGCGGCAATGCGTCGGAAATTCTCGCCCTTGCGGGGATGAGCGCAGGGGGACGCGGTGTCGATACCACCGACACCGCCGCTGCCGCGCTGCCCGCCGCACAGGCGCTGGCTCGCCAGACCAATGCCATTGTGGCAGTGACGGGGGAGGTGGATTACGTCACCGACGGCCAGCGCACCCGAACGGTTGTGGGCGGCGATCCGTTAATGACCCGCGTGGTGGGCACCGGGTGTGCGCTCTCGGCGGTGGTGGCGGCGAGTTGTTCCCTGCCGGGGGAGCGGCTGGATAATGTTGCCGCTGCCTGCGGATGGATGAAGCGTGCCGGAACGATCGCCGTTGCGCAGTCTCACGGGCCGGGCAGCTTTGCCAGCGCGTTCCTTGATGCGCTGCACAACCTGGAGGCACAGGCATGAAACGAATTAATGCTCTGACGATTGCCGGTACCGATCCAAGCGGCGGTGCCGGTATCCAGGCCGACCTGAAAACGTTCTCGGCTCTTGGCGCTTACGGCTGCTCGGTGATCACCGCGCTGGTGGCGCAAAACACCCGTGGCGTGCAGTCGGTCTACCGTATCGAACCTGATTTTGTCGGTGCACAGCTGGACTCGGTATTCAGCGATGTGCGCATCGACACCACCAAAATTGGGATGCTGGCAGAAACGGATATCGTCGAAGCGGTGGCCGAGCGGCTGCAACGTTATCAGGTGCAAAATGTGGTGCTGGATACGGTGATGCTGGCTAAAAGCGGTGACCCGCTGCTCTCTGCCTCTGCTGTTGAGACATTGCGCAAGAAACTGCTGCCGCAGGTGGCGCTGATTACGCCAAATCTGCCGGAAGCGGCCGCACTGTTAGACGCGCCACACGCGCAGAACGAACGTGAGATGAAAGAGCAGGGGAACGCCCTGCTGGCGATGGGGTGCGGCGCGGTGCTAATGAAAGGCGGCCATCTCGATGACGATGAAAGCCCGGACTGGCTCTTTACCCGCGACGGTGAACTGCGTTTCACGGCCCCGCGCGTGCATACCAAAAATACCCACGGTACGGGGTGCACGCTCTCTGCCGCGCTGGCGGCGCTGCGTCCACGGCACAACAGCTGGGACGATACGGTACGCGAGGCCAAAACATGGCTCTCGGCCGCGCTGGCAAAAGCCGATACTCTGGAAGTGGGTCACGGTATTGGGCCGGTTCATCATTTTCATGCATGGTGGTAAGCCAGTATACTGGCAGGAAACACCACGCCTGAGAAAACAGAGATGGAACAAGCGCATACCCGGTTAATCGCTCAACTGAATGAACGGATCGCCGCGCCCGACAACATGCCGCTGTATCTGAAATTTGCCGAAACGGTAAAAAACGCGGTACGCAGCGGAGTGCTGGAGCACGGGAATATTCTGCCCGGCGAGCGCGATCTGAGCCAGTTAACCGGGGTGTCGCGCATTACCGTGCGCAAAGCGATGCAGGCGCTGGAAGAAGAGGGCGTGGTAACGCGCGCCCGGGGTTACGGGACACAGATCAACAACATCTTTGAATATTCGCTCAAGGAAGCGCGCGGGTTTTCCCAGCAGGTAGTGCTGCGCGGTAAAAAACCTAACACGCTATGGGTGAATAAACGGGTGGTGAAGTGTACGGAAGAGGTGGCCAGCCAGCTGTCGGTACCCCCGGACAGCGAGGTATTCTTGCTTAAGCGCATTCGTTACGTTGACGATGACGCGGTGTCGATTGAGGAGTCCTGGGTTCCGGTTGAGTTAATTCATGACCCGGACGCAATTGGCATCTCGCTGTACGACTACTTCCGTAGCCAGAATATCTTTCCGCAACGCACCCGCTCCCGGGTCAGCGCCCGGATGCCGGACAGCGAGTTTCAGGCGCATATCAGTATGGATGACAAAATACCGGTACTGGTGATCAAGCAGGTTGCGCTTGACCAGCAGCACCGGCCGATTGAGTACAGCATCAGCTACTGTCGCAGCGATCTATACGTCTTTGTGTGCGAGGAGTAAGGCCTCGCGCGTCGGCGCGCAATCCCCGCCGCGGTGGCTGACCACCCAGGCCGCCACGGCATTTCCCAGCGTCACGGCATCCGCCAGACGCCATCCTGCCGCCAGACCGGCAAGCGTACCGCCCGCATGGCTGTCGCCTGCGCCAATGGTATCGACGACGGTGGCGGGAAACGCTGGAACATAACCCGATGCGTCGCCTTCATACCAGGCTGCGCCATCTTTGTCGTGACGAATAATCAGCGCGGCGCCATAACGGTGCTGCCACTGCACGCCTAAAGTATCAACGTCCATGCCAGCGCGCTCAGCGGCAATCTGCGCCTCCTGACGATTGAGCGACACTATGGGTTTCAGGGCCATGATCCGCGCCATGAGTGCGTCGGGAATATCGGCAATGCGGGGGCCAAAATCGATAAACGCGGTGACGTTTTCCAGCGACTCCAGCCAGCGTGTGAGCAGTTCGCCCGATGGCGATGCCAGCTGATAGCCGGACAGATACACCAGGCTACCCGGCGGGACGTTCAGCCCATCCAGCCAGTGCGGCTGCCACTGGTTCTCCACGCCGCTAAACGACATAAAGGTGCGTTCGCCGTCAGGCTCTACCAGCGCCAGACACCAGCCGTTATCGCCCGCTTCGGCCTCCACGGCGCTGTGCAGCTCCTGTCTTGCCATGGCGTTACGGATGATCTCCGCCCATACGCCGTGGCCGACGGGCAGGGCGTTTTGCGCCGCAATGCCGAGCCGCTTCAGGGCGATGGCAATATTCAGCGCACAGCCGCCGATATTCACCCCTTGTTGTTTCAGCTCGATATCGCATCCGCGCCAGGGCAGGGCGTACGCGTCGGCGATCACGTCGATGACCGCCGCGCCCAGCACCGTGACCGGGCGTGTGGCCTGTAATGTTTCAAGACGCTGGGCTAACGTACTCATACGCCCTCCCTTTGCTCCCGGTAGTGCAGCAGTTTTTCGCAATAGTAGTCAAAATCGAGCCGGTTTTCGGTATCGAGTTCATCCTTCAGCGCCGGGTCAATCGCCTGCACGCCGTGCAGTGCCCCGCAGATGGCCGTTGCCATCGCCCCGATGGTGTCTGTATCTCCGCCGAGGTTGGCGCACAAAATCGCGCAGCGGTTTGGGTCCGTGCCGGCCAGCTCCACCATCGCAATTGCCGCCGGAACGGACTCGATGGTGCTGGTGCCCGCACCAATAAGCTGATAAATCTGCTCGCTGGCGGAGTCGATACCGTGGGCTTCCCGCACGGTCTTAAGCGCCAGTTCAATACGAGCCGCCAGCGAGGCGCTGAAGGTGGTGGTATTCGCCTCCTGTGCGTAGCGGGCAATGCCGGGCAGGGCATCGACGATGTTCTGCCAGCGCTCGCCGTCGATGGCGCGCGAAACCGCCCAGGCAATCACCACGGCCCCGGCGATGGCGAGGTCCGATTTATGCGTCGGGCTGGAGGCCAGCGCGACCTGCCCGACAAAATGTTCCAGCCGCGTCGCCGGTAGCAGGCAGCCCAGCGGGGAAGCCCGCATCGCCGCCCCGTTGGTCACACCGTTGTTGTCCAGTTCGCTGACGGGTTTGCCGTCGCGGATGGCGTTAAGCGCGATTTTTGAGGTGGGACCCAGCACGTTTTTATTAAAGGCATCGAAATCCAGCGCCCAGTTCAGGATGTGTTTGCCGATGATATCCGCGTCAATCTCCCCGTCGCATTCGATAATCGCATCGGCCAGGCACAGCGCCATCGAAGTATCATCGGTAAACTCCGCGCGCTTAAAATAGCAGGCCGCGTTATTCTCTGCCGGGCCGGGTAAGAAGCGGTCGATCCAGCCGAAGTGCGCTTTTACGCGCTTTCTTGGCCACAGCTCGGATGGCATACCCATCGCATCCCCTAACGCCTGCCCGTAAAGAGCACCGAGAATACGTTCTTGTTTCATTTAACTTCCCCTTGTGTCAGCGCAGCATCGCCATCAACCACCTCAATTGCGGTGATCTCTTTGTCCGATTCGCGGAAAAACAGCATAAACAGCACGGCGATCACGGCAATCATGATCGCACCGAATGTCCACATTCCGGCCCAGTTGAAGGTCAGCCCATTCACCGGCTCTTTGTAAGCGAACATTTTTTCCATCATCACGCCGCCCAGGCGGTAACCCAGCAGGCTACCAAAGCCCTGACAGCACAGCGTAATCAGGCCTTGCGCAGCCGTACGCATATGCGCCGGCGCTTTTTTATCCACGTAGATATACGCGGTTACATAGTAGAAGTCGTAGCTCACCCCGTGCAGCAGAATGCCGAGGAACAGCAACGCATAGGTGAAGTATTGTTCCGCGCCACCGTAAACAAAGAAACCGTAGCGGATGGCGGCCGTGAGCAGGCCCAGCAGTAAGACCTTCTTAATACCAAAGCGTTTAGTGAAGAACGGCAGCGCCAGCATAAAGAAGATTTCAGAGAACTGGCCGAGCGTCATCCAGCCGGTGGCGTTTTTCATCCCCACTTCGGTGAGATAGCCGTTGGCGAAGATGTAATAGAAGGCCAGCGGCATCGCGAACAGGAAAGAGCAGAAGAAGAATACCAGGAAGTTTTTGTCGCGCAGCAGGATCAGCGCGTCCAGACCGAGCATCACTTTGAAATCCAGCTTGCCGGTACTTTTCGGCGGCGTATTCGGCAGGAAAAGGGCAAACACGCCCAGCAGGGCAGAGCTGGCTGCGGTCATCAGCAGCGGAATATTGGTATCAGAGATATCGCTATAGCCCAGCATCTGCGGCAGGAATCCGCATGCCAGACCGGAGGCGATCCAGCCGATAGTGCCCATCACGCGAATACGCGGGAAATCGGCTTCCACGTCATCGACGTTGGCGAAGGCAATACTGTTGGTCAGCGCAATGGTGGGCATATAGGTGAGAGAGTAGGCCAGCAGCAGCGGGAAGAAGGTGCTGAACTGGGTTTGCTGTGCGGCGAAGTACATCAGAACGGCACCGGCAAACATCAGCACCGCCAGCACTTTCTGGGCGGCAAAGAAACGGTCGGTCAGCGAGCCGACGAGAATAGGCGACAGGATCGCCGCAATGGCCGTACAGGCGTAGGACCAGCCAATCTCCCCCGCGGTAAAGCCGCTTTTGCTCAGCCACAGCCACAGCGGCACAAACCACGCTCCCCAGATAAACCATTCAACAAACATCATGAATGACAGTTGGACTTTCGTTTTCATTGTTTAATCCTGCATGTCAGTGAGAGTACGCCTTTAACATACCATTCAATAATACCTTTGAAATACCTTTGTGGTGATTGTTTGATCAATGTAACAGTTTTGTTGTACACGAATCGAGCCAGCAGATTGTGCTGAAAAAAAATGCAAATGCTGGAAAATCTGTTAAGTCGGTACCAGGCTTAGTCTGCCCATAAAAATGTGGGTCTGGATAAACACTCACCGACATGACGTCGGAATTACGGGAGCATCGCTATGACTGATATTGCGCAGTTGCTTGGCAAAGACGCCGACAGCCTTTTACAGCATCGTTGTATGACCATTCCAGCCGACCAGCTTTATCTGCCCGGCCACGACTACGTTGACCGCGTGATGGTGGATAACAACCGTCCACCGGCCGTGCTGCGAAATATGCAGACGCTCTATAATACCGGGCGGCTGGGCGGTACCGGGTATCTCTCGATTCTGCCGGTTGACCAGGGCGTTGAGCACTCGGCAGGCGCCTCCTTTGCAGCCAATCCGCTCTACTTTGATCCGAAGAACATTGTTGAGCTGGCGATTGAAGCGGGCTGTAACTGTGTGGCCTCTACCTATGGCGTGCTGGCGTCTGTTTCACGGCGTTATGCCCACCGCATTCCTTTCCTCGTCAAACTGAACCACAACGAGACGCTCAGCTACCCAACCGAATATGACCAGACCCTCTACGCCAGCGTGGAGCAGGCGTTCAATATGGGCGCAGTAGCGGTTGGGGCGACGATCTACTTCGGTTCTGAGCAGTCCCGTCGTCAGATTGAAGAGATTTCCGCCGCCTTTGAACGCGCCCATGAGCTCGGGATGGTGACCGTGCTGTGGGCGTATCTGCGTAACTCCGCGTTTAAAAAAGATGGGGTGGATTACCACGTCTCAGCTGACCTGACCGGTCAGGCGAACCACCTGGCCGCAACCATTGGCGCTGACATCGTGAAGCAGAAAATGGCCGAGAATAACGGCGGCTATAAGGCGGTGAACTTCGGTTATACCGATGACCGTGTCTACAGCAAGCTGACCAGCGATAACCCGATCGACCTGGTGCGCTACCAGCTGGCGAACTGCTACATGGGACGCGCCGGGCTGATTAACTCCGGCGGTGCGGCGGGTGGAGATACTGACCTGTCTGACGCGGTACGCACGGCGGTTATCAACAAACGCGCAGGCGGTATGGGGCTGATACTTGGCCGTAAAGCGTTTAAGAAATCGATGGCTGACGGCGTGAAGCTGATCAATGCAGTTCAGGATGTCTATCTGGACAGCAAAGTGACGATCGCCTGACGCCTCACTCTCCCTCTCCCTTTGGGAGAGGGCTGGGGTGAGGGGATTAGCGCAGAAGCACACAATCCGGCGGCAACCGGCACTGCAGCGCGCCGGGCAACACCTCTATGCGGAAATGCTCCCCGCTCAACGGTTCCCCATCCAGATTAAACGTCATCCCGTGCGGGGCATTCACTTCGAACCACGCGGATTTTCCGGCAATAATGTTTGGGCTCTCTTCGGGCTGCGTCAGCGTGGTAAATAGCGCGGGCAGCAGGCCGTCGCCGGTGAAAATACGCAGCTGAAGCTGACCGTCATTAATCAGCGCCTCCGGGCAAAGCTGCTGCCCGCCGCCTGCCTGACGACCGTTGCCAATGCCAATCACCAGCGCGTCTCCCTGCCACTGGAAATCCTCGCCGCGAATTTCACAGCGGTCCGGCTTGAGGGTGTCCATGCGCATCAGACCGTGAATCAGATAAGAGACACCGCCCAGCGCCGCTTTGAGTTTTTCCGGCGTTTCGCTGGTGATCCGCGTGCCGAACCCGCCCGTCGCCATGTTGATAAAGCAGGTTTTGTCATTCACCTGCGCAATGTCCACGGCGGTAGCTTTGCCAAGGATCGCCAGTTGCAGGGCTTTACTCAACTCCTCCGGAATGCCAGCGCTGGTGGCAAAATCATTGGCGGTACCGAGCGGTAAAATGCCCATCACCGGACGGCCTTCGGTGGGCAGGTCGACAAGCGCAGAGGCGATCTCATTGATGGTGCCGTCGCCGCCGCCGGAGATAATGGTTTCGACACCCAACGTCAGGCCTTCATGGATATACCGTGCCGCGTCGCCTTTTTCCCACGTGACCCGTACATGGATCCGCGCCCCATCTTCCCGCAAATCAGTGATTGCCTGACGCAGCAGATCGTTGCCTGCACTTTTACCATTGAGAATCAATAAATTGTCTGGATAGGTTGCCATCCTCGCTGCTCCCTTTTTTAGCGTTAGTAAGAGTGTATAGCAGTGACGAAAAAAGCGGGTAAGAACAGGATGAAAGGGAAAAATAAGGCCGCCAATTTTATCTGGAGGCCTTTCCAATTTAGACTCATTTATGAGGAGGGTAATCGAAACCTCCATGAGGAGGACGACAGCGATAAATGCGTTGTAATCCCAATCTCCACCCTTTCAGAAAACCGAACCGCTTCAGGCTAATCAGCGTGTACTTTGAGCAGGAAGGAGTATGGCGGCAGCGATTACGGATACTCATTGGGGCATGGTTACGGTATAAGAGTATGAAATGTATGCTAAGCCATTTAAGCATCTGTCACTTCTTTTCTGAAAGTAATGACATAATAGTGGGTCAATGTTGATTTATTTCCGCCAAAGCACCCTGGCCGCTCTTCTATACCGATTGTATCAACGCGCTGGAATTCCCACCCTTCGGCAGCCCAGGAATTCACTTCTTGCTCTAAATACGCTGCTGCAATGCCATCTTTATTATCCTTTGCCTTGATAGAAATGTTTGGTGGAATCTGAACCATCTTATAGGTGTACATATAGAATCCCTTGCTTTTTGAGTGGTTATTGATGGTAAGGCCTGACATCTTTTGATTCAAATGGATTGTTGTAGAAACAAGGTGATGCGATCGCCAACAGGCATCAAAAGTATAATTTTATTTCCTCAGGAGATGTTCAATACAAGTGCAGCAGAATGGCGAAAAACAGAGCATTAAAAAAATAAGCCCACGTAAGGGAGATTACGCGGGCTAAGGAGGTGGTTCCTGGTACAGCTAGCATTTATGGGTTATGTTTTTCAGCGCTGGGGATAATACCCGTATTGAACGAAGCGGTATGTGATCCGATTCTAAGAATTTTCCCGGCGCGAAAAAATTTCCCTGGTTGACTATTTACTATGCGGATTTCGGGTGCTTTCACCGTTGAAATTGCGCATCAGCAGGGCAAACTCCAGCTCCACCTCTTCCGGTACCGGCAGCCAGACGGTATGGCCATTGCCCGGCGCAACCTCAATCGCTTCGCCTTTGCCGTTCTCCAGGTGTTCCAGCGTGAAGTTCATGTTGCCCTGCGGGGTCATCAGCTCCAGGCTGTCGCCTTTGGTGAACTTGTTTTTCACCGCCACGGCGGCCAGCGTACCTTTGCGCTCGCCGGTAAAATCGCCGACAAACTGCTGACGCTCGGACACAGAATAGCCGTGCTCGTAATTCTGGTAGTCGTCATGGGTATGACGACGCAGGAAACCTTCGGTATAGCCGCGGTGCGCCAGACCTTCCAGAGTTTCCAGCAGGCTGGTGTCGAACGGTTTACCGGCTGCCGCGTCGTCAATCGCTTTGCGGTACACCTGTGCGGTACGCGCGCAGTAGTAATAGGATTTGGTGCGGCCTTCAATTTTCAGGGAGTGCACGCCCATCTGGGTCAGACGTTCAACGTGGGCGACGGCGCGCAGATCTTTTGAGTTCATGATGTACGTGCCATGCTCGTCTTCAAAGGCGGTCATGTACTCGCCCGGACGTTTGGCCTCTTCAATCATAAACACGCTGTCGGTTGGCGCGCCGATGCCCAGCGTAGGCTCAACGTTCGTAACCGGGATTGGCTCATGCTTGTGGACGATATTACCGATATCGTCCTCTTTACCTTCCTGGACATTATATTCCCAGCGGCAGGCGTTGGTGCAGGTGCCCTGGTTCGGGTCGCGCTTGTTGATGTAACCGGAGAGCAGGCAACGCCCGGAGTAGGCCATGCACAGCGCACCGTGAACGAAAATTTCGATTTCCATATCCGGCACCTGGGTGCGGATCTCTTCAATCTCGTCGAGAGAGAGTTCACGCGACAGAATGACGCGGGTCAGCCCCATCTGTTTCCAGAATTTGACCGTCGCCCAGTTAACGGCGTTAGCCTGCACGGAGAGGTGAATATCCATCTCCGGGAAGTTCTCCCGAACCAGCATGATTAAACCCGGATCCGACATGATCAGCGCGTCCGGCCCCATATCCACCACCGGCTTCAGGTCACGGATGAACGTCTTCAGCTTGGCGTTGTGCGGCGCGATGTTGACCACCACGTAGAATTTTTTGCCCAGGGCATGCGCTTCGTTGATGCCGAGCTGCAGGTTCTCGTGGTTGAATTCGTTGTTGCGCACGCGCAGCGAGTAGCGCGGCTGGCCCGCGTAGACGGCGTCGGCACCATAGGCGAAAGCGTAACGCATATTTTGCAGCGTCCCCGCCGGGGAAAGGAGTTCCGGTTTAAACATGTTTATTCTCGTTCTGATGACAGGTCAGATCCGCGTGCACCAGGTGCACCGGTAAGGGGAGATCCCCCACTTTAAGGGCGGGCATTGTAGCGCCGCGGGGCAGGGAGGTAAAGCTTTGCCCCTCACCCCTTTGGGGAGAGGGTTAGGGTGAGGGGGCGTTTAGCTATGCAATCCTGCACGCATCCGCTTCCCAGCGGTATCCCACGCCATACACCGCGCGAATAAATGACTGTTCGGCGTCGAGCGCCTCCAGCTTACGGCGCAGGTTTTTGATGTGGCTGTCGATGGTGCGGTCTGTCACTACGCGGTAATCGTCATACAGGTGGTTGAGCAGCTGCTCGCGAGAGAACACTTTCCCCGGCTCGTGGGAAAGGGTTTTCAGCAGGCGGAACTCAGCAGGCGTGAGATCGAGAAGCTTGCTGCGCCAGCTGGCCTGGAAGCGGCTCTCATCAACAATCAGCGGGCTTTCGGCGTCCAGTACCTGAAGCTCGCGCTGCGGTTTACAGCGACGCAGAATGGTTTTCACGCGGGCGACCACTTCACGCGGGCTGTAGGGTTTGCAGATGTAATCGTCCGCGCCAATTTCGAGTCCCAGCAGGCGGTCGATCTCTTCGATTTTTGCCGTCACCATGACGATCGGCACGTCGGAGAAGCGACGAATTTCCCGGCACAGGGTCAGGCCATCGGTGCCGGGGAGCATCAGATCCAGCAGGATCAGATCCGGCGGCGTCTGGCGCACGTACGGTAACACCTGATCGCCATGGCTGATAAGCGACGGGGCGTAGCTGGCCGCACGTAAATAGTCGATCAGTAACTGTCCAAGCTTAGGCTCGTCTTCCACAATCAAAATGCGTGGCGTGTTTTCGTCAATCGGTAATTCGGTCATGCTTCTCTCGATAAATCCCGTTCCAGCGGTAACACTACTGTAATGCTAACCCCGCCAAAAGGCGAATGGGCGGCACGCAGGGTGCCATTGTGCGCCTCGACGATATTAACGCAAATCGCCAGTCCCAGCCCGGAGCCGCCGCTGGCACGGTTGCGGGAGCCTTCGGTGCGATAAAAACGTTCAAACAGTTTTTCCAGCTGCGCATCCTGCACGCCGGGAGCGGAGTCGGCAAAGGTGAGGGCGAAGCGGCCGTTTTCCTGTCTGCCGGAGATGTGCAGTCCGCCACCGCTGTCGGTGTAGCGCAGGCTGTTTTCCAGCAGGTTGTTGAAGAGCTGCATCAGACGATCTTTATCGCCAAACACCACCGCGCTGTCCGGCAGGGAGAGGTCAATGGTCAGGTTGCGGCTGGCAAAACGTTCGCGGAAAGCCCCGCTGATAACCTCCAGAATGTTGATCACGTCCACCGGTGCTTTCTGGTAGGCCAGCGCCCCTTCGTCTGACATGGAGAGCTGGTGCAGATCGTCTACCAGTTTGGTCAGCGTACCCACTTCCGCCTGCAGCGAGGCCACGGATTCGGGCGTGAACTTGCGCACGCCGTCCTGAATGGCCTCCAGTTCGCCGCGCAGCACTGCCAGCGGGGTGCGCAGCTCGTGTGAAATATCGGCCATAAAATCGCGCCGCATCTGCTGGTTTTTCTCCAGCGTACTGGCGAGCTGGTTAAAATCCTGCGCCAGCTTGCCCAGCTCATCCTGGCTGCGCGTGTCCACGCGGGTGGAAAAATCCCCGGCGGCCAGTTTATGCGTGCCTTCCACCAGCCTTTTCACCGGGGCGAGCAGGCCCCGCGCCAGCGGGAAGGTGGCAAGCGCGGCCAGCAGCGTGGATAGGATGACGATCAGCCAACTGGCCCGGCGCTGCTGACGATCGAAGTTGATATCGGTGTTGCGCGTCAGGCGTTCCACTGGCGAGGCGATAACCCAGCCGACGGTAGCGTTATTCACTTTGATTGCCCGCCGGGTGCCGTCCGGGGGAATGGGCGCACGTGGGCCAACCAGCGTGCGCATATCCTGGTCGATCACCCAGAACTGGGTGCGCCAGCCGTGGGGCGGCATGCCCGGGCCGGGGCGGTCATCGCCGCTATCGTGCTCCAGCGAGCGCAGGATCTGGAAGATAAAACGGTCATTGTTGCGCAAAAAACGCCAGTTCCCGTGCTGGGCATACTGCTCGCTCAGTGCATCGCTCAAACCCTGCAGGCGCTGCTCATTACCATGCTTAATGTAATCGATAAAACCGCGCTCAAAGCTGAGCCGTACGGCCCAGTGCATGGTGATCAGCAGGACAATACAGGTGGCAAAAATTGCCAGAAAGAGCTTACCGGTAATGCCCGGACGCCAGAATTTCATGATCCACTCCTTTTACTGCGCCGGATAACGACGTTCTTACGGGTATCATCCGGCACACGGGCGAAGATGAAAGCGGGCAGGGCGATGATAACCGCCATGCTGAGATACGTGTATAAAAAGACCTGATGCGCCACCGGCGTGTCGACGCTGAGATGGTGCTGACCGTACATGCCGAGCAGTAAACCGGCAATGGTGACCCCCACGCTCATGGAGAGCTGCATGATCATCGACAGCAAACTGTTGCCGCTGCTTGCCAGTTCGTCCGGCAGATCCTTCAGCGTCAGGGTGTTCATCGACGAGAAGCGCATGGAGTTAATAATGCCCTGGCAGAACAGCACCAGCGGCAGGGCGTAGTACCAGCCCATCAGCGCTACGGCCATAAACAGCAGGCTGACCAGTGCCAGCCCCAGCGTGGCGGTGACCAGCACGTGGCGATAGCCAAAGCGGTTAACCACCTGCACCACAATGCGCTTCATTCCCATGCTGCCCAGCACCATCGGGATCATCATCAGCCCCGCGTGAAACGGTGAAAAGCCCATACCGATTTGCAGGAACACGGGTGTCATAAACGGCAGCATGCCGCTGCCCACGCGCCCCGCAAAACTTCCGAACAGGCCAAGCCGGTAGGTAGGGTTTTTAAACAGCGTCAGGCTGAACAGCGCCCGGTCGTTTCCTCTGGCATGCCACAGATACCACAAAATGGCGCTCATCCCGATAACGATCAGAATGGCGAGCGTCAGTGAGGAGATTCCCAGCCCTTTTTGCCCGTCGAGAGCGAGGGTCAGCGTCGCCATACCGGTGGCGAGCAACAGAAAACCGACTACATCAAAGCGCCGCGTCTGCAGGGTGTAGTTGGGCATCAACGCCAGGGTGGCGATAGCACCAATAATACCCACCGGCAGGTTGATGAGGAAAATCCAGTGCCAGGAGGCATATTCCACGAGTATCCCGCCCAGCGCCGGACCAAGCAGCGGACCCACCTGGCCTGGTAAGGTCACAAAAGTCATTGCCGCCATATACTGCTCGCGCGGGACGATCTTCATCACCGTCAGCCGCCCGACCGGCACCATCATGGCTCCGCCAACGCCCTGCAGAACGCGTGCCATCACCAGTTGATCCAGCGTATTCGCCATCGCGCAACACAGCGACCCCGCGGTAAACAGCACGATAGCGGTGAAGAGGATATTGCGCACCCCCACTTTGTCCGCCAGCCAGCCGCTGGCAGGGAGCATCACGGCAACGGTCAGCACATAGGAGACAATCACCATATGCATGTGCAGCGGGCTCTCCCCCAGGCTTTTTGCCATTGAGGGGAGGGCGGTATTGACGATGGTGGTATCCAGCGACTGCATAAAAAAGCCGAAGGCCACTATCCATAATTGCCAGCGAACGTTACTGGGAAGATCAGTCATTTACCCGGTCACCGTGGTTCTGTTTTTACGTGAAAAACGCAGCCGCAGGCGGTCAAAGAACAGATAGACCACCGGCGTGGTGTAGAGCGTCAGGAGCTGACTCATCACCAGCCCACCGACAATAGTGATCCCCAGCGGCTGGCGCAGCTCTGAACCATCGCCACCGGAGATCACCAGCGGCAGCGCGCCAAACAGCGCCGCCAGCGTGGTCATCATGATCGGACGAAAACGCAGCAGGCAGGCCTGGAAAATTGCCTCTTCTGGCGTCAGGTTGCCGTTACGCTGAGCCTCCAGCGCAAAATCCACCATCATGATGGCGTTTTTCTTCACAATACCAATTAACAGCATGATCCCGATTAAGGCGATGAGGCTAAAGGGCGCGCCAAACAGCTCCAGCGCCAGCAACGCCCCCACGCCTGCCGACGGCAGCGTCGAGAGAATGGTCAGCGGATGAACATAGCTCTCATACAGCACGCCAAGCACGATATAGACCGTGGCAATGGCCGCCAGAATCAAAATCACCTGCGAATTCATCGTCTCCTGGAAGACCTGTGCGGTCCCGGCAAAACTGCCGCGCACGGTCGAGGGCACGCCGAGCTGGGTCATGGCACGGTCGATGGCCTCGCTGGCCTCGGAAAGCGACGAGCCGGTGGGCAGGTTAAAGGAGATCGTGGACGCTGCCGACAACCCCTGATGGTTCACAGAGAGCGGCGCGTTAGCGGGCCGCCAGCTGGCGAAGTAAGAGAGCGGGATCGCTTTACCGTCGTTGTTAATGACAAACATTTTATCCAGCGCGCTGATGTCCTGGGTATAGCGCGGGTCCACTTCCATCACCACCTTGTACTGGTTCATTGGCTGATAGATGGTGGAAATCTCGCGCTGGCCAAAGGCGTTGTTCAGCAGACTGTTGGCGGCTTCAACGTTAATGCCCAGCCGCGACATGGTTTCACGATCGTAGGTCAACGCCATCTCTGCCCCGTTGTCCTGCTGATCGGAGTTCACGTCCGCCAGCTGCGGCAGGGCGGCCAGCGCTTTACGGATTTTGGGCTCCCACTCGCGCAGCGCGGCCAGATCGTCAGAGAGCAGGGTGTACTGGTAGCTGGCGTTCGCCTGACGTCCGCCCACGCGGATATCCTGAACGGCCATCAAAAACAGGTTGGCGCCTGGCTCTTTGGCGAGCTTCATTCGCAGCCGGTCTATCACCTGCTGCGCCGTTTCATTGCGCTCGCCGCGCGGCTTAAGGGTGATAAACATCATCCCGCTGTTAACGCGTGACCCGCCGGTAAAGCCGGTGACGTTATCCACCGCCTTGTCTTCGCGGATGATCTTCATAAAATCCTGCAGCTTGCCGCGCATCGCCTGGAAGGAAATACTCTGGTCAGCCTGGATGCCGCCCATCAGCACGCCGGTGTCCTGCTCCGGGAAGAAGGTTTTCGGGATGGAGATATACAGCCAGACGTTGAGCGCGATGGTGCCAACAAGCACCAGACCAACCAGCCGCGTATGGTTGAGCACCCACTTCAGCGATTTTCCGTACCCTTCCTGCATTGCCAACAGGAAACGGCCAAACCCTTTACGACGCGGCTGCGAGTGCGGTTTGCTGCGCTTAAGCATCCAGCCGCACATCATTGGCGTGAGCGTTAGCGAGATAATCAGCGAGATGCCGATAGCCACCGAAAGGGTGACGGCAAATTCGCGCAGCAGTCGCCCCGGCAGCCCGCCCATCAGCAGCAGCGGCAGGAATACCGCCACCAGCGACAGGCTCATGGAGAGCACCGTAAAGCCCACTTCGCGCGTGCCCTGCAGGGCGGCCTGCAGCGGTTTTACCCCGGCTTCCAGATGGCGGGAAATATTCTCCAGCACCACGATGGCGTCATCGACCACAAAGCCGGTGGCGATGGTCAGCGCCATCAGCGACAGGTTATTCAGGCTAAAGCCGCACAGGTACATGGCGGCGAAGGTACCAATCAGCGACACCGGTACCGCAACGGCGGGAATAAGCGTTGCGCGGCCCGAGCGCAGAAACAGGAACACCACCAGGATCACCAGCCCGACGGAGATCACCAGCGTCTGTTCCACCTCTTCAAGCGAGGCGCGAATGGTCGGCGAACGATCCTGGGCAATCTGCAGATCAATAGCGGCCGGGATGGTCTTCTGTAACTCCGGCAGATGCGCGCGAATGCTGTTTACCGTTTCGATAATATTGGCTTCCGGCAGCTTGCGGATCATCAGCAAGATGGCCGGTTTGGCGTTGGTCATCCCGGCGTTGCGCACGTCCTGCACCGAGTCGGTGACGCTGGCTACGTCGCTTAAACGTACCGCCGCGCCGTTATTGTAGTGGATGATGAGCGGCTGATATTCGGCGGCGGTTTTGAGCTCGTCGTTGGTCTGGATCTGCCAGCGGTGGCTGTTGCTCTCTATCGCCCCCTGCGGCCTGCGCACGTTGGCGCTGCTGATGGCGGAGCGCACGTCATCCAGCGACACGCCCTGGTTAAACAGCGCCTGCGGGTTCAGGCCGACGCGCACGGCGGGCAGGGAGCTACCGCCAACGCTCACGTCACCCACGCCGTTTATTTGTGAGATCGTCTGCGCCAGTTGGGTCGACGCAAAGTCGTAGAGCTGCCCCTGGGAATAGGTGTCCGAGGTCAGCGTCAGGATCATGATCGGCGCGTCGGACGGGTTGGCTTTACGGTAGGTCGGGCGGCTTGGCATTCCGCTCGGCAGCAGGCTTTGCGCGGCGTTGATGGCCGCCTGCACGTCGCGCGCCGCACCGTTAATATCCCGGTCGAAGCTGAACTCCAGAATGATGCGCGTGCTGCCGAGCGAGCTGCTGGAGGTCATCTCGTTGACCCCCGCAATTCGCCCGAGCGAGCGTTCCAGTGGCGTGGCAACCGACGAGGCCATGGTCTCTGGCGACGCGCCCGGCAGCGATGCGCTGACCATGATCACCGGAAAATCCACTTGCGGCAGGGGGGCCACCGGCAGCAGGCGGAAGCCCAGCACGCCGCACAGCGTAATGGCGAGCGAGATTAAAATCGTCGCCACCGGGCGGTAAATGAAGAGGGCGAAAAACTTCACTTACGCCTCCTCTTCACGTTTCGGGAAGCGGCTTTTAGTCCACAGGGCCAGTTGGTCAAACAGCAGGTAAATCACCGGCGTGGTGAACAGCGTCAGCACCTGGCTCACCAGCAGACCACCGACCATACCGATACCCAGCGGACGGCGCAGCTCTGCACCGACGCCGGTGCTGAGCATCAGCGGCAGCGCGCCCAGCAGGGCGGCGAGCGTGGTCATCAGGATCGGACGAAAACGCAACAGACAGGCCTGGAAGATGGCGTCTCGCGGCGACATGCCCTGCTCGCGCTCGGCGGCAAGGGCGAAGTCGATCATCATGATGGCGTTTTTCTTCACGATCCCGATAAGCAGAATGATGCCGATAATGGCGATGACGTCCAGTTCGCTGCCCGCCAGCATCAGGGCCAGTAGCGCACCCACCCCGGCAGTCGGCAGGGTAGAGAGGATGGTGATTGGGTGGATAAAGCTTTCGTACAGCACCCCAAGGACGATGTACATCGCCACCACGGCAGCCACGATCAGCCAGATGGTATTGCCCAGCGCAGCCTGGAACGCCAGGGTGCTGCCCTGGAACTGGGTCTGAATATCAGACGGGAAGTTGAGTTCTTTCTCCGCGCCCAGAATGGCCTCGACCGCTTCGCCCAGCGAATAGTTGTCCGGTACGTTGAACGAGATGGTGGTGGACGGGAACTGATCGAGATGGTTAATCGACAGCGGCGTATAACGCTCCTCCACGCTGGCTATGGCGCTTAACGGCACAATACCACCGTCTTTGCTGGTCAGGCGCACCGAGTCCAGCGCGGCCAGGCCGGGCGTGTTATCGGTGTTGTGTTCCAGCACCACGCGATACTGATTTGCCTGGGTATAAATGGTGGAGATGAGGCGCTGACCAAAGGCGTTATAGAGCGCGTTGTCCACGTCGGACATGGTGATGCCCAGCCGGCTGGCAGTATCGCGATTGACGTTCACATATGCCGCCAGCCCTTTGTCCTGCCAGTCGCTGCTGACGTCAGAAAGCTGCGGCAGCGCCTTGAGTTTGTTGACCAGTTGCGGTACCCACGTGCTCAGCGCATCAAGGCTGGTCGCCTGAAGCGTGAACTGGTACTGCGTGCGGCTGACCTGGGTATCGATGGTCAAATCCTGAATTGGCTGCAGGTAAAGTTCAATCCCCGGCACGCGCGCCACGGCAGTTTGCAGCCGCTCAATAACGGCGTTGACCCGATCGTCGCGGTCATCCAGCGGCTTGAGGTTGATTTGCAGACGCGCACTGTTCAGCGACGGGTTGGTGCCATCGACGCCCACATACGCGGTCAGGCTTTCCACCGCCGGATCTTTCATGATGATGTCAGAGACCTGCTGCTGACGCTGCGCCATACTGGCGAAGGAGACCGACTGGGGCGCCTGAAGCGTGCCCTGAATAATGCCGTTGTCCTGGATGGGGAAAAAGCCTTTCGGGATAACGATCCACAGCATGACGCTGAGTGCCAGCGTGCCGAGTGCCACGCCGAGCGTCGCCCACGGGTGGTTAAGCACTTTTGCCAGCACCCGGCCGTAAGCGGCAATGATCCGTTCGAACATCCGCTCAGAGGCGCGAGAGAAACGGTTTTGCTTGCGCAGGGATTCATGGCTCAGCATACGGGCGCACATCATTGGCGTCAGGGTCAGCGACACCACGGCAGAGATCAGAATGGCGACCGCCAGCGTGACGGCAAACTCGCGGAACAGCCGCCCGACGATATCGCCCATAAACAGCAGCGGGATCAGCACCGCAATCAGCGAGAAGGTCAGCGAGATAATGGTAAATCCGATCTCGCCCGCACCTTTCAGCGCAGCGGCCAGCGGTTTTTCGCCTTTCTCGATATAGCGCGAGATGTTCTCGATCACAACGATGGCATCATCCACCACGAAGCCGGTGGCGATGGTGAGCGCCATCAGCGTCAGGTTGTTGATCGAAAAATCGAGGAACACCATCACGGCAAATGTTCCCACCAGCGAGAGCGGCACGGCAACGGCGGGAATGATGGTTGCCGGTACGTTGCGCAGGAACAGATAGATGATCATCACCACCAGCGCAATCGCCAGCATCAGCTCAAACTGGGTATCGGTAACCGACGCGCGAATGTTGGTGGTACGGTCGGAAAGCACCTTCACCGTGACCGATTTTGGCAGGCTTTCAATAAGCTGCGGGAGCATGGTGCGAATGCTGTCGGCGGTTTCAATGATGTTAGCGCCCGGCTGGCGCTGCACGTTCATCACAATCGCCTGCTGTTTGTTGGCCCACGCACCCAGCCAGCTGTTTTCCGCGCCTTGTTCAACGGTGGCGACGTCACCCAGACGTACCGGCGCACCGTTCTGGTAGGCAATAATCAGCTGACGGTACTCATCGGCAGACTGCATCTGATCGTTGGCCCAGAGCGTCACGGCGCGGGTGGGGCCGTCCAGCGAGCCTTTCGCCGAGTTGACGTTGGCGTTGCTGATGGCGGTGCGGATGGTTTCGCTGGTCAGCCCCAGCGCAGCGATGGCCTGCGCGTTAAGCTTCACGCGCACCGCCGGGCGTTGTCCGCCCGCCAGCGTTACCAGCCCGACGCCGGAGACCTGGGAAATTTTCTGCGCCACGCGGGTTTCGACCATGTCTTCCACCTGCGTCATTGGCATGGCGGAAGAGGTGACAGCAAGGGTCATGATCGGCGGATCCGCCGGGTTTACTTTGCTGTAGACCGGCGGGTTAGGCAGGTCTGACGGCAGCAGGTTGGTGGCGGCGTTGATCGCAGCCTGCACCTCCTGCTCGGCCACGTCCAGTGACAGCGAGAGCTGGAACTGCAGCGTTACCACCGATGCCCCACCGGAGCTTTGCGATGACATCTGTTTCAGGCCCGACATCTGACCAAACTGGCGTTCCAGCGGAGCGGTAATGGCGGAGGTCACCACATCCGGGCTGGCGCCAGGATAGAGGGTAACGACCTGAATGGTGGGGTAATCCACTTCCGGCAGCGCCGAGACGGGCAGGAAGCGATAGCCAATAATCCCGGCGAGCAGAATCGCCACCATCAGCAGCGTGGTGGCAACAGGGCGCAGAATAAACAGGCGTGATGGCCCACCTGTTGCGCCTGGCGGCATGACCTGCATCAGGAGTTCGCTCCCTGTTTCGCGGGTTCAACCACTTCGACTTTGGCGCCTTCGGTCAGACGATCGATACCGTCCGTCACCACGCGGTCGCCCGCAGAGAGTCCGGCGCTGATCACAACCGTCTGGCTGTCCTGAATCCCGGTTTTCACCAGGTGCTTGCTGACTTTATTGTCGCTGTTCAGCACCCAGACGAAGTTACCTTCGTTGCCCATCTGCAGCGCGGCGGTGGGGATCACCACCGCGTTTTCTTCCGTCGCCACCAGCATGCGTGCGTTTACAAACTGATTCGGGAAGAGGGCGTCGTCCTGGTTGTTAAAGCGCGCTTTCAGCTTGATGGTGCCGGTGGTGGTGTCGATCTGGTTATCCAGGCTAAGCAAAGAACCTTCGCTCAATTTCTGCTTGTTGGTACGGTCCCAGGCTTCCACCACCAGCCCCTTTCCGGCTTTCTGCGCCTGCACCACCGTCGCAATTTCGCTTTCCGGCAGGGTGAAGACTAAATCAATCGGGTGGGTCTGGGTTATGACCACGATGCCCGTGGTATCTCCGCTTGAGATCTGGTTGCCGATATCGACCTGCTTGAGGCCAACGCGCCCGTCAATTGGCGCGGTGATGCGGCTCCAGTCAAGCTGCAGCTGTGCGCTGGCCACCGCGGCTTCGTCAGCTTTGATTGTGCCCTGCGTTTCGCTGACCAGCGATTGCTGCGTGTCCAGCTCCTGACGAGAGACCAGGTTGGTTTTCACCAACTGCTGATAGCGCGCCAGATCGCGCCGGGCGTTAGCGAGCGTGGCTTTGTCTTTGGCAAGTTGCCCCTGAGCCTGGGCAAAGGCGACTTTGAACTGGCTTGGGTCGATCTCGGCCAGTAAATCGCCAGCTTTCACCTGCTGACCTTCCTGGAAGTGGATCGCCATGAGCTGACCGTCGACGCGGCTGCGTACCGTAACGGTGTTGGCGGCGGTAATGGTCCCCAGGCCTGTGAGATAGCGAGGCACGGCTTTATTCACCGCAGTGGCCGCCTGAACCGGTGCCAGCGCGCCGCCGCGCATACCGTGACGACCCCCGCCCGCAGGGCGTTTTGACTGACTGCTGGCCCCTGCCGGAGTAGAAGGCTCGGCGGATTGAGTGTGCCAGTACCAGGCGGCGGCAAGGACCACCACAATGATGCCAGCGGCGATTGCCCAGCGGGATTTATGACTGCCTTTCATCGTTATACGTTCTCATCCTGAAACACTTCGGGGAATGATACTAGTTTAGTCAGGTCAGTCGGCAGAAAAATGGAGGAAATATGGAAGACTGTCGGGAATTGTCTGAATGGCGGAGAGGGCAATGTGACACCATGTGCACGGGCATAAGATGCTATCTCATCGCTTTGAGTGAAAGCGGTGAAGAACAGCAACACGTTGTGATAAATGCGCGAAATAAACCGTATCATTCGAATACCAGGATTTTTATATTATTCGCGGAATATTCTTATTTTTATAAATAACCACGAAAATAATGAATTTCTCGTGCGTTATTACTTTTAGGTTGCGTATAAGAATTTTCCTTGATTTATTTATTTGCGTTAGGAATATTTCATTTTTTACTAAAATGGGTTGTTTTTGTAGCATTTTTTTAACAAGTTTTTTCTTTTCTGAGGGTTTTCATAGTTTATTGATTTGAAATGTTTTTTAATCCTTTGAATCTTTTTTTAATTTTGATTTGCATCAAAAAGCAAGAATGGATGCAAATTCTTTAATTTGATTATTTTTTAGATTTAAAAACTTAATTATGAATTTTTATGGTTTTAAGTTCTAATCTGTAGGCATTTACTTATCTTCCAGACAAGAAAATTCCTAATGATGTTGAGGATTTGATAATTTCATGCTGTTGCTGTTAACAATATCTCGGAACATAATTTTTCGGCGCGGCAATTCTCGCTCGCAATTAAATGGAGCTTCCCGGTTACTTATTATGAAATGTGCCAGGTTGCGCGTTTGTTCTTAGGAGAAGAAAATGAAAAAATTATTACTGGTGGCCTCTCTGGTTTCTGTTTTCGCAGCAGCAAATGCAATGGCTGATGTTACTGCATCTGCCACTGCGTCATGGGATGCTACAGCAACAAAAGATACAACTAGCATGCTGGTTGTTACTCCGCTGAACTCGCTGACATTCCAGTATGCGGAAGGTCTGAATGCTTTTAATACTCAGGATGGTGCTTTTGACATTACGATCCAGGGACAGGAAAGTGCAACCGACTTTGAACTGACTGCACAGGTCATTAGCAATACCCTAACCAATGCAAGCGGCGATGCATCTACTCTGGATGTCGGTGTTGCCTGGAACGGTAATGCACTTTCCAGTTCCGCTGAAACCGTTCTGGTTAATGCCTCATCAACTTCTGGTCTGGAAAGTCTGATGGCTGACGGTGCTTATAACGGTGCTGAACGCGTGAGCGATCAGTCCAGCTTTAAGTTCTCTATCGCCTCTGCGACGTCTGATGGTTCAACAGCTGTCACTGACTATTCTGCTTTGCCTGATGGCTACTGGACAGGCGATGTGAAAGTACAGTTCAACGCGACCTGGACCACGCCTGCGTAATGAATGAAAAAATTCGGGAGATTTTTCTCCCGAATTTCTTAGGAATGTACTGATGAATAAATATTTACCCTTTGCCATATTGGCGGGGATCGCTACGTCTTTTTCCAGTTGGGCAATTAATGTGGGTGATATCACGTCGATAATGACTTCCGAGCAGAGTTCATTATCGAAAGAGATTATCAACACGACGAATTCCGCACGCTATGTCAGCGTTACAGTGAAACGACTCTCATCACCGTTGCCTGATGGCACCGAAATAAGCATTAATCCAGGCGAATTACTGTCTACACCCGCCAGCCTTATTCTTCCAGGCGACGCGAAAGATGTTTTCCGCTTTTTCTATAAAGGGCCAGAGGATGATAAAGAACGCTATTATCGCCTGCAATGGATCGATGAACCTGTGAGCGAAAGCGCAGCAACGAAAGCGGGCAAAGCCGCGACGGCAACGGCTTCAGCGGAAATTGGGACTATTTTAGTTGTAGCTCCGCGTAATGAGCGCTTCAACTACAGTCGTCAGGACGATTTGATCATCAACAAAGGCAATGTCTCTTTCCGCGTGATTGCCTATGGCGTGTGTAAGGATCCCACTCAGGACCAGGGGCGGGGATGTCGGGAACGCTATTACGTTATGCCTGGAACCAAAATAAGGCTTCAAAAAAGCGATGTATCAAACAGCCGCACTCGTATTGGCATTTGGCATGGCAAGCAATTTATTACAGTGAAGTAATGCACGACGCCATTACCGGTGCCAATAATAAAATGCTGAAGTGTAAGGATGCATATGTCATTTAAATATTTTATTGGAGGGAGTGTATTTCTCTCTTTAGCGTTAACACCAGGGGCCGTTCATTCCGCCCCCGTTAAAATTGGTCATTATGTCATTCCTGGTACTTTTGCGCGCTCTCTGGAGCAAGGGATGACAGTTCCGGTGTTTATTCGGTATCAAGAGACGGACGAAAAAAGCCAGCAAAAAATTGCTGATGCGGTGATCTCATTGGTTGACGGGAATATTACAGTCAAATCGATAATGGTTTCTGACTTGCCAAACAATGCTGTGCTGGCGGATAAAACGCGCGAGATGGTAGAAAAAATAGGCAATGTGAAATTTAAGGACAACACCGCTATTGCCCTTACGCCTGAAGCACGTCTTCAACTGAACATTTCATCGTTCCACCTGGAGATGATCGTCAGCAGGGACGCGTTGACCGAGGCTGTTGTGGCGCGCAGCTCCTTGTTAGGTCCGTCAAGCGTTGACCGGTTAACTAACGTGCTCAATTACAGTTTTGGTACCTATTACAATGATTATCAAAACGGCAACAGTTCCCGCAGCTATTTAACGCTGGATAATACAACGTCACTTCGTGAGCACCATTTTAATATTAATGGTTCGGTATATGGTATTGGTGAAAGTAATGGTTCCAGCAACGTTTATCGGGCGATGTACGAGCGCGATTACGAAGGTTATCGCCTGGCATTAGGAATGCTTGATACGTGGAATGTCCAGTCTATTGCCAGTCTTAACGCCTTAAACGGCGGAAAAATCTACGGTGCAAGCTACGGAAATAAAGGCAGCACCGTTGTCGAAAATACCTCCCTTTCGCTGACCCCGATTACGGTCTTTTTACCGGCAGCTGGGGAGGTGCATGTATTTCGTGACGGACGCCTGCTGAGCGTTCAGAACTTTAACATGGGCAGCTACGAAATTGACACCAGCCGTTTCCCTTACGGGGTGTACGACGTTACGGTGGATATTGTCGTCAATGGGCGCACGGTCAATACCCGCATGAGTCGCGTAAATAAAATCTTCTCACGCCAGCAGGCGGCGGGGCTGCATGAGATCTCATGGCAGGTCTTTGGCGGTTCGCTTGATTACGATCGCGTCAGTTATAAGCGCAATCATTACCGTGACTTAGGCAGTGAACAGAGCTGGATTGGAGGGGGCGCGGCTTCTCTGACGCTGGCGGTGCTTTCCGGCCTGAATATGAAGTCAACGCTTTACGGTTTTGATTCCAATGCGGTTAACGAAACTGATATCACGTTAAATGTGAACGAATACGTGAGTGTGGGTGCGCAAACGATGCTGGCAAATGATGGAACCTGGCGAAATGTCAGCAATGTGAATGTCAGCGCACCCGGTGGATTTGGCTCAGTGTGGGCCTCTCGGGAAGACAGCAAAATTGGTGACCGTTTGCCGGTGCAAGAACGTGATAACTACTCCATTGGCGGCACGATCAACCTGGGAAGCGTTATTCCACACGGAGGATCGCTAACGCTAAGCCAGACGGAAAACCGCTATTCAGGCAATAAGTATCGCAATATAGATTACAGCACAACACTTTATGCCGGACGGTATGCCACTGTCGGTCTGCGGGCGGGTGTACAGCGCTACTTCTATAACAACACGAATGATGACGGTCGTCAGGAGCGTTATGTCAGCCTGGACTTCTCGTTACCACTGGCCTCCTGGTTAAGTGTGGGCGCATCGCGCGATCGTTACGGTGCGACGCAGGGCAATATCAGCGCTCGTAAACAGTTTAAAGATGGCCCAATCACCTCAGCAGGCGTTTCTGCCTCGACGCGCCTGAGCGGAGAGCAGAATTACGGCAACGATTATTCCGTCAATGGCAATGTCAGTTACAGCACCCAATATAACGCCGGGACGGTCTCTGTCACTCGTTCAGCAGATAACTCGACTAACATGAACTTCTCTTCTCTCGGGGCAATAGCCTGGGCTGGCGGTGATGTTGGTCTGAGTAATGAGCGACAACGCTCGGGGATCATTGTTAAAACGGGTCTGGCAGGCGATGGAAAACTGGCAGCAAAAGTCAATAACCGCAATTACCTGTTGAGCGGTAAATCGACCTTTATTGCGCTCCCTCCGTATGCGCAATACAAACTGGAAATTATGAACGACCGGAACTCCGAAGACAGCTTCGATATTGTTTCCGGACGCAAACACGCGATGAACTTGTATCCAGGGAATGTGAGCGTTGTTGCACCGGAAGTGAAAAGTATGGTGACCGTATTTGGTCGCGTCCGCTATCCCGATGGGCAACTGGCGGCGAACACAGATATCCATAATCACATAGGCAAAACTCGGACTGACGGGAAAGGTGAGTTTGCGATCGATATCGATAAAAAGTATCCCATCATTACCCTGGTATCAGCTAATGGAAGTATCTGTGAAGCCGATTTGGATCTGGATAAAGCCAGGGGGGCTGCGTGGGTGGGTGATGTTAAATGTGCACTGCAATCGACAATGGCGCAGAGGTAATTCTATGAAAAAAAGTGCAAATATTATTATTCCTTTACTCATTGTCGGTGCCTTAACACCCTTTACAGCGAAAGCGTTGACGGCGACATCCTCCGGATCTGTCAGTAATAATTTTATGTTTATCGAAAATGCCATTGATGGTGAGTACTTTATTACTCCTTCCTCGCTTGATCCACGTTTCAGCGGGTCGAATACCTGGGTGAAATATGGAACTTCCAGGTAAGTCTAGGCTATTTAGGCTACGTAGGTTGGACGGCACCGGCGAATAACTATCAGGATATGTGGATTGATAATTCCCCAATCGATGGACCGTTTAGCGGTATTCGTTGCTACAGTGGAACGCAGTGCCCAACGACAGGGTATATTACGGGTCAGGGAACGGACAGCAACGGTTTCTACCATGCTCAGGTCGGGTCTGTCGCCGGTGTGGTCGGCGGGGCATATGGGTTTGCCTCCCTGAGTGACTCTGCCTACGAATATTTCCGCAATATGGCCACCGGAAGTAGCGAAACATATGTTTTCAATCGCTGTTATACCTCGGTCAATTATGATTACGCGGCAGGCGAGCGCTGCAAAGATCAGTCCTCAGGACGCTGGAACTACGTAAACTACACGTTAACCAAACGCGGCCATCTGGCACTGGAATCGACCAGCGCCTTCCAGGAGCTGTGGATTGCCAGCGACGGCACGCCGAGTATTACCAATGATTCAGGTGCCTGTGAGTTGGGCGTCGTCAGTAACGTGAGCGGTGTTATCTGCAAAATGGTCAGCTATAATCTTCAGCAGACAGCTAACCTGACGGCATCATTGACGTTCAGGGCGTATGTGGATTCAACAGCGCTTGGATTTACCCCTGCAGCGGCCACCGTGCGGTATTCCGGTAATGGCTCCACATGGTATAACTTCAGTGCATCGACGGCGTATTACAACGTGTTCACCACCAGCGGTGAATATGTGTACCTCTTTTTGTCGCAGACATTTCTCAAAAATCTGGTCAATGCGGGCGTCAGTATTACGAATAGCCAGCCGTTTACCTTTGCGTTTACTAATGCTCTAACACCTGAGTCAGGTTATTACCAGTTCACGCCTTCGTTACAGCTTAATATCGTACCTAAGGAGTATGGGATAAGTATTATTTCATCTAATAATACAACGTCTGCTAGCGGTAGCGGCACTATTGGCGAGGATACGCCAATAAGAATGGATTATACCGTTACTGTTTCAGGCCCTCGCCAGGCTGACAGCATTACCGCGCAAGTTATTGGCGATAGCACAACGTTAAATGACACGCCGTACTGCCTGTTTACGTCCGCACAAGGTGGAGTAAGTGTGCCGATACCGGCCTATCTTGAGTATAACAACCAGTCAGGTAGTGTGACTCAGGCAAGAAATAGCTGTGGTGAAGCGGCCATAAGCCTGAATGATGCTCTGTGGCAACAAACGCCCTGGGACGCCAACAACACTGATGACGGGAGTTACTTCAATACCCGTTTATCACTGCTCTTTCCGATGGACGATTCTCGCTCTGCTTTAACGGTATCAGGTTCTGACTGGGAAGGCGTTGTCAGCGCCAGTGGGGAGATAAAAGTCATGGCGAACTGGGTAGGGGTGACAAAATGACCGGATGGCGTGTGGCTATGATCGTTACTGGTTTGGCTCTCCTGGCGTTATTTAGCCTGCCCGCACGCGCCTTGTATCTTGATTCAACCATTTTTGACATGGCGGCGGATAAATCCTTTATCAGCAAACGTGTTTTTAATGACAGCCACAAGCAGAATATTTACAGCATTTCGGCGGTGAAAATTGATAAGCCCGGGCCTGGCGGGGAGCGTCGCCAGGCTATCGAAGAGGGCGAATTACTGTTTGCACCGCTTAATTTCTCGCTTGCACCGGATGCAGGAGAGTTTTTCAAGATTTTCTATCGTGGTCCGCAGGATGACAAGGAGCGCTACTACCGTGTGCAGTTTACTGAAATGCCCATCACCCTTTTCCCGGAGCGCAACAGGGGTAAAAAGAGCGAAGCGATACCAGCTATCGCACTGGAAACCATTCTGGTTGTTCGGCCACGAAAAATGAATTTGCATTATATGCTGGATGAGCAGAAAGGGGTTCTTGAAAATACAGGAAATACCTTTTTTAAAATCATTGTTCAAAAGGGGTGCAATTCGACCGATGATGAAGCGACCATTCGCTATATTCTACCGGGAGAAACGTACCGAAGCCCCGAACTGAAAGCACAAAATAAAAAATTTATAGTGGCTTTGCAAAAGTATATCCCTGTTGGTAGTGGATGTTTTACACATGCCTCATAAAATTGGAACAAACTATTCTTGTATTGCTAACTATCTGGTGTGAATATATTCTGTATCGTATGTGAATCTCGTCAAAGATAAAAATAAGAGTTTATCTGGATGAAAAAAATAATTAACGGTCAGGTTTTATACGATTCAGAGCAGAGGGTATTAAGTGTGCAAGGTGAAAGGATTATCCTCTCTGCACCAACCTCAAGGTTACTGGAACTTTTTATTGATAATAACTATAAGCAAGTAAACCGGGAACTGATCATCGAAGAGGTCTGGGGAAAACATGGCATGATACCCTCAGGGCATAGCCTTAATAAAAGCGTGAGCATATTGCGCAAAGCTTTTTCATCGTTAGGCTTGAACAATATAATCGTCACGATCCCGCGCGAAGGGTTCCTTTTTCAGGCCCGGGTCAGCAGCGTGAATGATGATATCAAGAGTAAAAGAATAACGACCACCCAGTTAGATATTGTTGATAAGGCTTTGCAGTATAGACGGTGGCCGCAGCTTATCCTATGGTGTGTTTTCACTTTTACTGTCTGTGCAGTTATGGTTTTTTTTCTCATATTAATGTTTCGCAATAACGATGGGGTTGTACATATATTGAAATCCGGCTCGTGTGATTTTTACACCACAGATGATAATTCATCAGTGAAGTTATCCCGATTTTTGAATTCACCAAATTGGCAAAAACACAGTTCCATTTGTGAAGGAAGAGATAAAGTCATCATATTTTATGATGACAATAACTTATCGGCAGGTAATAAACTGAAAGAGTATTTCTTTAGCGTGTGTAAAATGGAGCAAAAAGGAACGGTGCATGAGTGCGAAAATTATCTTTATTAGTATGTTCGCTGCGGTCATGGTGATATTTCTTTTTTTGCTTAATTACCCTCGTATTCCATCGGCTTTTGTGTGTACGGCTAAAAGCCATGTTTTTCTCCATACTCAAAAAGAGGGGGTGAGCATTGAAGGTGAGGTTTTGTTAGTTTTGAGGATTTCCTCTGCAGAGGAAGGTGCTTTCTCACAAGTTGGGGTGCTGGATGTTAACGGCAAACATTATGCTATTAATCGCTCCACTACCTTGAGCTTCCTTAGAGAAGACAGTGATGGTTATTTGCGTACGCAACGCATTGCGGTGGTAAAAAATGATAACGATGACTTGCCTGATGAAATAACCAACCTGCTCATGTCTAAGCAACAACTCTTTTATTACAAGATCATACATATCACCGATAACGTTTATGGGGTCAGGGATCTACGGCGCACGCTGATGGTCTGTCGAGCAAAGTAACGTGACAATGAGGACTTCTCTTTGGCGTGATTCTCTTTATCTTGTGAGTTTTACAGACATTAATTCTGTAATTTTTCTTTTTATTCTTATTTTATTTTGTCTGGTTCTGAATGTAAGTGCATTAATTTGTACTGTATTAGGATAAGGAAAATTTCTGTATCTGCTGCGGAAATATTCTTATCATTGTGGAAAAAATATGATCTTGACGGAGGGAGGGACCATTAAGGTTAACCATTTCTTGTTCTTGTTTTATTAAGGCGGATATTGTCTACCGGGCATTGGATGTTTTGCGAAAACCAAAGCAAATATAATCTTTCTCTCTGTGCGATAGAAGGAAGCGATTTTCAATTAAACTTTTACGGTGATAATTATGAACACGAAAAAGATCTTTCTGCTCAGTTACGACATTTATCTTTTCTCAGGAATAAGGTCATTTCTGCCTAATCTGGTACTCGTTGATTCTGGAACGTTTGTTTCTGATTCAGACATTTTAATGCCACAGTACAACAGCTGTTTGTTAATCATTGATAACAGAGTGCCATTTTGTATAATACAAAAATGGCTGCAAAGAAATAGCAGCCAGTTTATCTATATTAACAGTATTGTTCTCACGATGAGTGACAGTAAATGTATCAATCGAGGCTGTGAAAATAGTGAGTCTGTTAACGCTAAAGTAAGCTGTAATAGCCTTATTTCTGTTCTAAAAACTAAATTGATGTCAAATGTGCAGGGGGGCGCTCCGTCAACATTGGGCTGCGTTGATAGATTTCATTTAAGTGATTTTGAACAAGAGATGATTTACGCCTCTTTCACTAAAATGGGGCTGGAAGAATTTTGCAAGGCAAATTCTTTAACGCCAAAATCGCTCTATCGTTATCGAGATAAAATAACTCATCGCCTGAGTTTTGATAACTTTAATGAGACTATAATTTATCTTTCCAGAAATGGTTTTTTGGCAGAACGATGGGGGGCACATGACAACAAGAAAAGCCAAACAATGACAGAGGGTATATTTGATAGCAACGAAGCTAATAGATTAACTCTGGCTTTGAAAAATGATGAGATTGTGCCTTATTTTCAACCCATCATCGGAAGTAAAGGAGAGCTGTGTGGCGTTGAGGTGCTGGCGCGGTGGCCTTCAGGCCACAACTATGCCATTTCTCAACGTGAGTTCATCCCGCTGGCGGAAATTAGTGGTCAAATAAACGATCTGACAAGTTATCTGATGAATAAGGTCGCGAGTCATTTAAATCACGATATTACCTGGCAGGGACAGTCTTTTTTTGTGGCGTTTAACGTGAGCCCCTCAAATTTGAGTAACCCTGTTTTCTATTGGGAATGCCTCAATTTTTTGGAATTAACGGAATCACTGCCAATAAAATTGATGATTGAGATTACTGAAAACCAGACACTGGTAGTCACGCCTGCAATAAAAGAGTTAATCCGTTCGTTACGTAACCGGGGTGTCCTCTTTGCTCTGGATGATTTTGGAACGGGATACGCCAATCTGTGTTGTCTGAATGAACTCGAGCTGGACGTGATTAAGATTGATAAGATCTTTATCAAAGGGATCCATGCAGAAGATCAGACGCTGCCGATGCTGGAATCGATCATTAATCTGGCTGGCATTCTGGGGTTACGTACTGTTGCAGAGGGCGTGGAGTATGCCTGTCAACGCGAATGGCTTATCGCCCATAAGGTTGATTTCCTGCAGGGGTATTATTTCATGCCACCTATGGCACTGGCTGAATTTCATCGCTATATGCAGCAGTATGGCTCCGCAGCAATAGGGTCTGCATGGAGGAGAAAAAGACTAAATTCAGACCCAATGCAAGTGGAGCGTTGTCGCTCACTATAGATACCGATACTGAGGCCCCACGAGATGATCGAGGGGCCTCAGTTTGTGTATTTAACTAAACATCACCTGCGCCCAGCGCGCCAGCCCCGCCGTGACGGAGCCAAAGTCATCGCCGCCGGCAATTGGAATGCCCGGCAGCTGTTCTGCCAGCGCTTTCTTGATCAGCGGCGAACGGGCGCTACCGCCGGTCAGGTAAATCACGTCCGGCTTCTCTTTGCCGTTCTCCAGCGCCAGTTGCACCTGTTCCAGAATGCGCTGCAGCGGCTGGGCGAGCGCGGTTTCCAGTCCTTCCTGAGAAATGGCGGTTGCCAGATCTTCACTGATAAACGGCAAGGAAACCGCGTGCTCCGGGCGATCGGAGAGGGCGATTTTGCTCTCTTCGGCAGTACGCACCACGCGATAACTCAGACGCTGACGCCAGACTTTGTAGAGCAGGGCGACCTTGTCGGCCTCCCGGGCATCGCTCACCATATCGTTCAGGAAGCGGCCATTCGCGCTGCTGTAAAAATCGCTCTGCGCGGGGACGTCGTTGATGGCGATAGCGTTCCACCAGGGCAGGATCGGCAGAGCGATCCCTTTTTCCGTTTGCCCACCCATGCCCAGCAGTGGCATCAGGCTCTTAAAGGCGAGCGCGATATCCAGATCGTTACCGCCCACGCGGCAGCCGCTGTGCCCCAGCAGGCTGTTTTCGCGGTCACGACGGTTATGCCACTGCGGCCCCATCAGCAGCAGCGAGCAGTCGGTGGTGCCCCCGCCGATGTCGACGACCAGCACGCGCTTCTCTTCTGTCAGCGTAGCTTCAAAATCCAGCCCCGCCGCCACCGGCTCATACTGGAATACCACGTCGCGAAAGCCCGCGCGGTGCGCGGCACGCTCAAGGATCCCCTGCGCCTGCTGGTTAGCCTCGTCGCCACCCAGCCCCTGGAAGTTGATCGGACGGCCAATGACCGCCTGATCGATCGCCTCCGGTACCTGGGTTTGCGCCTGATTGCGAATGTGCAGCATCATGGCGCAGACCAGATCCTCAAACATCGCCACCTGCTGCGGCTTCAGCCCGCTGGCGCCGAGAAACGATTTTGGCGATTTAACGAAGTAGACCTCTTCCGGGTCGTCAATGTAGTGTCCGAGCGACGAGAGGCCGAACTGGACGCTCGACGGTGTGACGTCGATATCTTCTTCGCGGTTAAAACTGACGGCCCGGCGCAGCAACGCTTGTGATTCCGCCGCCGTGGCCGGAACCTGATGGTGGCGGAACAGCCATTCGCTGACCGCTTCGCGGGTTGGTGCGCAGAGCATTGACGGCAGCAGCGTACTCTCGTTTTCCATTTTCAGGAGCAATGGTTGTCCGTTTTGCATAATCGCAACCGAACAGTTCGCCGTACCGTAGTCGAATCCAATAAACACGATTAATCCCCATGCCAGTGAGAAGGGGCGAGACTTTAGCGGAATGCCCGACCGGCGACAACAGGAATATGAAAGCAAGGCGAAACAAGGCCTTTCGGTTTATGCTGAGGTGAACAAAAAAGGAGTGACAATGTATACCCTGACCTGGCAACCCCCTTACGACTGGCAATGGATGTTTGGCTTTCTTGGCGCGCGTGCGGTGGAGGGGATCGAGACGGTTACCGAACGCTACTACGAGCGCAGTTTCACCTGCCAGCGACACCAGGGGATCTTTCGCGTCACCCCGGATCTGAACACCCATACGCTCAACGTCACGCTTAGCCCGGGGTTAATCCCGGTTGCGCAGACCTGTCTTGAACGCATCGCAGGTCTGTTCGATCTTGCCTGCGATCCGCAGCAAATTCAGCAGGCGCTGGGCGACCTTGGCGCTGCGCGACCAGGGTTGCGCTTACCGGGGGCGATGGATGCCTACGAGCAGGGCGTGCGGGCGATCCTGGGGCAACTGGTCAGCGTGGCGATGGCGGCGAAGCTGGCCTCACGGGTGGTTGCCCTGTGCGGCGAACCGGTAAAAGATGCGCGGGGCTATCTGTGCTTTCCCACTCCTGAGGTGCTGGCTGCGGTGGATCCGCTGGCGCTGAAGGCCCTCGGCATGCCGGTCAAACGGGCGGAGTCGTTGATTCATCTGGCCCGCTCCGTGGTCGACGGCACGTTTCCGCTGTTCCCGCCTGCGGATATTGAGGCCGGGATGAAAGCCTTACAGCAGCGGCCGGGGATAGGGCGCTGGACGGCAAATTACCTTGCCCTGCGCGGCTGGCAGGCGAAAGATGTGTTCCTGCCGGATGACTACCTGATTAAGCAACGCTTTGCCGGCATGACGCCCGCGCAAATTCGCCGCTACGCCCAGCGCTGGCAGCCGTGGCGCTCTTACGCCCTGTTGCACATCTGGTACACCGACGGCTGGACGCCATCAGTTGATGGCGAAATAGCTGGTGTTCAGCAGTAGATCCAGCGGCTGCGGCTCACCGATGGTGTCACCGAAAATAAAATCAACGCCGATGCCGGAGAGCGTATCCATCATGATGGGTTGGTTACACGGACCGGCGATGGTACGCATCCCCAGACGCTGAGCATGGCCCTGAATAATGGTAACCATCATCTCATCCATCAGGTTGCCGTGCACATTGGTCACCACTTCGGCGTCCAGCATCAGATAATCAGCCACGTTGGCACCAAGGTGGCTAAAGAGCTCCATGTTGCGTCCCGCCTGGCTGAGCACCACGCGGCAGCCAACGTGGCGGAGCTTTTGTAGCCCCGTCTGGACGTTTGGATCCGGGTTTGCCACAACGTCGATCGCGATGACCAGATGCAGCAGACGGCCCGGTAAAGGCCCTTTATCCAGCAGGTCGAGCAATTCGTCGATCAGCGTGGCGCTGGCTAAACCCGCGGCGGACAGGGGAAGGGCGACCCCGAGGCCTTTTTTGGCAACCGGAGCGGCATACGCGCGGAAGAATTCGCTAAATATACGGCGGTCCAGCGCATGTAAAAGCTCAGGCTCCGCCAGGCCGGAACGGAAGGCGTGCTCTTCCAGCACTTCTCCCTGGCTGGTCCACAGGCGCAGCGAAATCAGCCAGAAGTTGCAGCTTTCCGGGATGCGCGGGGAGGCCACGCTGCGGGCGATCATCATCAGATGGTTGTCTTTGATCATATGCCACTGTTCATCAAGCGACATCATGCTGCGCGCGCTGTGGGCCCGCTCCTGCTGCGGCTCGTACACCGTCACCACGCCGCGACCGTTGTTTTTCGAGGCGTAGCAGGCAATGTCGGCCTGGGACATGACTTCCGAGGCCTGATGATTATTTTCATCAATCAGCGTGATCCCCGCGCTGGCGCCGATCCGGTGCAGGCGGCCTTCCCACATAAAGTGATAATCGTTGATGGTATGGACCAGCCGACCCGCAATATAGCGGGCACTTTCAATATTGCAGTCCGGCAGCAGCAGCCCGAATTCATCCCCGCCCAGACGCGCCAGCACGTCGCTGGAGCGCAGCATGGTCAGCATCAAGGACGCAAGCTCCCGCAACAGGGCGTCGCCCGCCGCGTGGCCTGCGGTATCGTTGACGGCTTTGAAGCGATCGAGATCGATAAACACCAGCGCATGTCGCTGGCGCGTCTCCTGCACGGTTTGCAGCAGCCGCTTGAGGTGATTTTCGAAACTGACCCGGTTTGCCAGATGGGTGAGGGCATCGTGAGAAGCGCTATAACTGAGCTGACGCAACATTTTGCGCGATTCGGTGACGTCCTGAATAACCAGCACCGAGCCGATATTCTGCCCGTCCAGCGTGCTGAGCGGTGTGATGCTGTAATGGATATCAAAAACGCCGCCGGTACGGCAGTTCAGCACCACATCCTGCTCAATATCTGAACGGGACATATCGCCGCTGTGAATATTCTCCATCAGCGGCCCTTTTTCGCCGAAGGTGATATGCAGAACCTTCAGCACCGGCTGGCCGATGGCCTCGGTTTGCAGCCAGCCGCTCATTTTCTCGGCGACCGGGTTCATAAAGGTGACATTCATGTCGACATCGGTACACAGCACTGCTTCGCCGATGGAGTCGAGGGTAATGTGCAAACGCTCTTTTTCCTGGAACAGGGCCTCATTGAGCTGCTTCACTTCGGTCATGTCCATATTGATACCGAGCAAGCGTTCGACTTCCCCCTGTTTGTTCAGGACCCGGTTCGCCAGGGAGCGAATATGGCGTACCCCCTCTTTCACGCGAATACGGAATTCAAGCTTAAACGGCAGCCGTGAAATGAGTGATTCCCGAAGCACTTTTTCCGCATGGGCGCGATCTTCAGGCAGCATCGTATCGTGCCAGAGCTGCCACGTAGGTTTGATGTGCGGCGGGATTTCATACAGCTCAAACATCCGCTTATCCCAGCTGATGATGTCCGGCTCCAGATCCCACTCCCAGATGCCAATGCCGCCCGCTTCATTGGCAAGGGTAATGCGCTCCATCAGCCGTTTATTGACCCATTCGGTCTGCTTCAGATCGTTAATATCTTCAATCTGGGCAATGAAATATAGTGGAGAACCGTCGGCATGACGTACAACCGAGACCGCAAGTAGCGCCCAGACCACTTCGCCGCTGCGGGTGTAATAGCGCTTCTCAAGGGTGTAGGTGTTGATATCCCCGTTGACCAGTTGTTCAAGCTGTTCGAGATCGGTGTGCAGATCTTCTGGCCAGGTTAGCTGCTGGAAGGTGAGCGACTGCAGCTCCGTCTGGCTATAGCCGAGAAAGTTACACAGCGCTTTATTGGCCTGCAGCCATTGGCCGTCAATGCTGACCAGCGCCATGCCAATGGCGGAATACTCCATCGCATTACGAAAACGCTCTTCACTTTCAGTGATGTGTTTTCGCTCTGCGCGAAAGGCATACATCACCATGGTCATGACGTTGGCTGGCAGAAGCAGCATCAGGAACGGCAGCCAGGGGGCGTTCAGCATCGCGCCGGTGTGCTGCGTGGTCAGTGCCTCCGGGTTATGGGCAATCATCAGCGAAACCACCATCACGGTGACCAGAAACACCATAAAGGCTTCCATGCGCGGCAGGCGTACAGCGCTCCACATCAGCAGAACAATGACGCAGGTAAAAGGCCACGGCAGCCAGACGATGGCCGCCCAGCTAAGGACCAGCGTCACGGCCATGGTTACCAGCGTTTCCAGCAGCAGCTTCGGGTCTCGATGGCGCAGGAGATAGTGCGGCTTAAACAGTAACCCTAATGGCACCAGAGCCAGTGCGCCAACCGCTTCAGACAAGACCCACACGAGGAAATTACGCAGCGGCTCCGGGCTGGGTATCAGTAAATGCACCAGCACACCGCCCACCAGCGGGGGGATCAGCGCGCTGCCGATGGCCAGGCGGATCCAGTCATTCAGATTCTGCAGCGGGTTGTACCAGGGGAGCAGTTTGCGCAGTAATAATGCACCAACCACCGCTTCCACCACGTTAATGGCGGTATAGGTCGGATTAATCGACGACCAGGAGAAGAGCATCCACGAGGCCAGAATATTGCCAAACGAACAGGCCAGAGCAATACCGGGCCACATTTTTCCGGCGTGGCGATAAAACGCCACCATCATAATGGCGGTGGGAAACCAGAGCGGAGCCAGCAGCGCGCCGAAGCGGGTCAACTCCAGCGAAAAAAGGGTAAAGATAAAGGTGACCAGGCCCAGACAGACAAGTCGCATAAGAGGATGTGGGGTGGTAACCAAAACCCGCTGGTGTTGTTTATTCATTACCGCTTTATCCAGAGACGCCATGCCGTCGGGAGTGAAGGCCCGGACGAGTGAATGTGCTAATTTGGTTTATGCTAGTACAAACAATTTACAATTCATATGGCGACTGCTCATAATTTGACATCATAGATTTATTAAATAGTTAGTGTTTAAAAAAATCCTGTTAAACGCTGAAAAAACGCGCGCAAAAATTTCACTCAGGGAACATGACGTCACTTTTCAGCCTGTCTCGCATAACCTGCGCTTTCGACTGGTATCACGCCCGTGAAATCCCTATAATTGCCGCGTTTGACGCTCCGGCGTCGTCCTTCCTTAACATCCAGGTTAATCAGGTCGCTAAATTTATGACTGATAAGTCTCATCAGTGCGTCATTATAGGCATTGCCGGCGCATCGGCTTCAGGTAAAAGTCTTATTGCCAGTACGCTTTACCGCGAACTGCGTGAACAAGTTGGTGATGAGCACATCGGCGTCATTCCCGAAGACAGCTATTACAAAGACCAATCCCATCTGTCGATGGAAGAGCGCGTAAAAACGAACTATGACCATCCTAATGCCATGGATCACAGCTTGCTGTTCCAGCATTTAGAAGCGCTCAAGAGCGGCCAGGCGATTGAACTGCCTGTTTATAGTTACGTGGAACATACCCGCACGCAGGAAACGATTCGCATTGAGCCAAAGAAGGTGATTATCCTTGAAGGCATCCTGCTTCTGACCGACGCGCGTCTGCGCGAGTCAATGAACTTCTCCATCTTTGTTGATACCCCGCTGGACATCTGCCTGATGCGCCGCATCAAGCGTGACGTGAACGAACGTGGCCGTTCAATGGACTCCGTCATGGCGCAGTACCAGAAAACCGTTCGCCCAATGTTCCTGCAATTTATTGAACCATCCAAACAATACGCCGATATTATCGTGCCGCGCGGAGGCAAAAACCGCATTGCCATTGATATCTTAAAAGCGAAAATCAGCCAGTTTTTTGAATAAGCCGCGCGAATTGTGTACCGTTCAGAGATAACCTGCTTTGCCCTGAGTCTTTATCCTCAGGGCACGATGCACGAAAGGAGAGAGTGCCATGCGTCTTTGTGATCGCGATATAGAAGCCTGGCTGGATGAAGGCCGCCTGTCTATTACCCCACGTCCACCCGTGGAGCGTATCAATGGTGTCACCGTTGATGTGCGACTGGGGAATAAATTCCGCACCTTCAGCGGCCATACCGCACCGTTCATCGACCTTAGCGGGCCGAAGGATGAAGTCAGCGCCGCGCTTGATCGCGTGATGAGTGACGAAATCGTTATCGACGAAGGCGAAGCCTTTTATCTGCATCCGGGCGAGCTGGCGCTGGCGGTGACCTTTGAATCGGTGACGCTGCCCGCGGATCTGGTGGGCTGGCTTGATGGCCGTTCCTCTCTGGCGCGTCTGGGGTTGATGGTACACGTGACCGCGCACCGTATCGATCCAGGCTGGTCGGGCCGAATCGTGCTGGAGTTTTTCAACGCCGGTAAACTGCCGCTGGCGCTGCGCCCGGGCATGATGATTGGTGCGCTGAGCTTTGAACCGCTGACGGGGCCGGCCGATCGTCCTTACAACCGCCGTCAGGACGCAAAATACCGCGACCAGCAGGGTGCGGTTGCCAGCCGTATTGATAAAGACTGATCGTTAGTCCATTGAGGATGCCATGAGAAGAGTTCTGACAACGCTGATGATTTTGCTGGTGGTGCTGGTTGCTGGCCTTTCAGCGTTGGTTCTGCTGGTTAACCCGAATGATTTCCGCGCCTATATGGTGCGGCAGGTCGAAGCCCGCAGTGGTTATCAACTGAAGCTGGATGGGCCGCTGCGCTGGCACGTCTGGCCCCAGCTCAGCATTCTCTCTGGCCGCATGTCGTTAACCGCGCCGGGGGCTGCGCAGCCCCTGGTGTCTGCCGATAACATGCGCCTTGATGTGGCGTTAGTTCCGCTCTTTTCGCACCAGTTGCAGGTCAACCAGGTGATGTTAAAAGGCGCGGTGATTCAGCTGACGCAACAAACTGAAGCCGTGCGTAACGCGGATGCGCCGGTTGCGCCGCGGGAAAATACCTTACCTGATGAACCGTCGGATACGGGCTGGTCATTCGATATTGGCAAACTGAAGGTGGCCGATAGCGTTCTGGTTTTCCAGCATGAAGACGATGAGCAGGTCACCGTACGGAATATCAATCTTAAGATGGAGCAGGATGAGCACCATCTTGCTTCGCTGGAGTTTAGCGGACGGGTCAACCGCGATCAGCGCGATCTCACCCTGTCTCTGAATGCCAGCGTCAATGCGTCGGATTATCCGCACCAGCTTACCGCCGACATTCAGCAGCTGAACTGGCAACTGACAGGAGCCGATCTCCCTGCCCAGGGGATTGCCGGTCAGGGAACGATGCAGGCCGTCTGGCGTGAAGAGTTAAAACAGCTGGAGATGAATAATCTCAACCTGCAGGCGAACGACAGCAGCCTGAAAGGGCAGGCGAGCGTCATTCTGGAGGCGAAGCCGAAATGGGTGCTCAATCTGCAGTTTGACAAGCTCAACCTGGAAAACCTGCTTCCTCCGCCTCCGGCGAGCGCTACGGACAACGATCCCGCGCAGCTCGGGCAAAACCAGGGGAAACAGACGCGTCCGGTTATCTCGTCTAATCTCGATCAGCCGGACTATAACGGTCTGCGGGGCTTCACGGCGGACATTCTGCTGAAGGCCAACAGCCTGCGCTGGCGCGGTATCGATTTCACCGACGTGAGCAGCCAGATGTTCAACCAGAACGGTTTGCTGGTGATCTCCGAACTGAGCGGCAAAATGGGCGCCGGGCACCTTTCCCTGCCGGGCACGCTGGATGTGCGTAAAGAGGCCTCGACTGCGGAATTTCAGCCGCGTCTCGACAACGTTGAGATTGGCACCATCCTGAAAGCCTTTGACTACCCCATCTCCATGACGGGTCAACTGACGCTGGCGGGGGATTTCTCGGGCACGAAGATCGATGCTGATGCTTTCCGCCGCGACTGGCAGGGGCAGGCTCACCTTGAACTGAAAGATGCCCGCATGGAAGGGCTCAACTTCCAGCAGCTGGTACAGCAGGCGGTGGAGCGTAGCAGCGATGTTAAAGCACAGGAAAATTACGACAGCGCCACGCGTCTCGACAGCTTTAGCAGTGACCTGACGCTCGACAATGGGCAGCTCTCTCTGAACGGCATGCAGGGGACCTCCTCACTGTTGTCATTAACCGGCGAGGGCAAGCTCGATCTGATAAAAGAGACGGCAGATACCCACTTCAACGTTCAGGTGCTGTCCGGCTGGCAGGGTGAAGGTAAGCTGATCGACTTCCTGAAAGAGACGCCGGTACCGCTGAGCGTATATGGCCAATGGCAGTCGCTGAACTACAGCCTGCAGGTGGATCAGATCCTGCGCAAGCATCTGCAGGATGAAGCCAAACGTCGGTTGAACGACTGGGCGGATCGCAATAAAGACACCCAAAACGGGAAGGACGTGAAGAAGCTGCTCGATAAGCTGTGATGCCTGTTGTGCCGGGTGGCGGCTGCCAGTGCGGCCTGATGCCCTCACCCCATCCCTCTCCCACGGGAGAGGGAGCAACGTGTTTTTCTTACACCTCAAAATCCATCTCGTCTTCGTCGCGCAGCGGTATCAGCTGCACCTTCTGCACGCGATGGTTTTCAATCTGCAGCGTCTTGAGCATATAGTCGCCTACCTGAACTTCTTCACCCGGCTGGGGAATGCGCTGCAGATACTCCATCAGCAGACCTGCAATGGTGTGATACTCGCGCTTTTCATCCAGCGGCAGGGGAACATACTGGACCAGGTCTTCAAGCGGCATATGGCCGTTGGCCGTCCATGAACCGTCCGCGTTTTTCTGAATGTCGTGGCGCGCATCGATTTCATCCACTTCGTTTGGCAAATTACCGGCGATGGTTTCCATCACGTCGCTGAGCGTGACCAGCCCCTCAACCGAACCAAACTCATCCACCACAAAGGCAAAGTGCGTACGCGCGTTACGGAATTGCTCAAGGGCAGAGAGCAGCTGCAGCCCCTCCGGGAACACCAGCGGCTGGCGCACCAGGGCGCGCAGATTGAGCGCCTCACCGTGCAACTGCTGTTGCAGCAGGTCAATGACGTGCACCACGCCCAGCAGCTCCTCTTCCTCGTCACCCCCCGTCACGACCACCCGGGTATGCTGGTTTCTGTCCAGCAGGGCGCGGATCTGCTCTTCCGGGGCGGTGAGGTCGATATGTTCGATGTCATGGCGCGACGTCATGATGCTGCTGACCGTGCGCTGGTTAAGATTGAGCACCCGCTCAATCATCAGCCGCTCCTGCGGGTTGAAGATCTGCCCGTCACTGTGATCGGCCAGCATCGCGGAAGATTCAGCATCCAGCTCCGCATCTTCTTTCTTCCCGCTGAGCAGGCGCATCACCGTGTCGGCGGTGCGTTGACGTAATGTCTGATTTGCCGAGAGGAAACGGCGGCGGTTGAAAATCGCCAGCTGGTTAAGCGCCTCAATCATGACGGAGAAACCAATGGCGGCGTAGAGGTAGCCTTTCGGAATGTGGAACCCAAAGCCGTCTGCCACCAGGCTAAAGCCAATCATTAACAGGAAACTCAGGCAGAGAATCACAATAGTCGGGTGGCTGTTCACAAACCGGGTCAGCGCTTTACTTGCCATCACCATCAGCGTAATGGCAATGATCACCGCAGCCATCATCACCGCCAGATGGTCGACCATCCCGACGGCGGTAATGACGGAGTCCAGGGAGAAGACCGCATCGAGCACCACAATTTGCGCCACCACCGGCCAGAATTTAGCCCCACGCCGCTGGGTGGGGTTTTCGCTGTCTTTGCCTTCGAGCCGCTCGTTCAGTTCTACCGTGGCTTTAAACAGCAGGAACAACCCGCCGAAGAGCATGATCAAATCACGCGCGCTAAAGCTCAGGCCGTGAACGGAGAAAAGGGGCTTTGTCAGGGTCACCAGCCAGGAGATTGAGGCCAGCAGCAGCAGTCGCATCACCATCGCCAGCAGCAGGCCCGTTACGCGCGCACGGTCGCGCTGCGCCGGGGGGAGTTTTTCGGCGAGGATGGCGATAAAGACCAGGTTATCAATACCGAGCACTAATTCGATGACGACCAGCGTAACCAGCCCGGCCCAGATTGATGGATCGGCAATCCATTCCATAGTAATCGCAATACCTTCTGTTATATGAGCAATGTCACACTTCGATCATGGATAAAGCGAGGGGAAATTGCAATGCCGGGCTGAGATTTCTCTTAATACGATCCGGCAAAAAGGAAGAACAATGCGGAATCTGTAAATAAGCTAAATACGTAGATTTAATTACGGCGAACGCATTTTAGGATATATCGCAATAAATGGTTTTTATTTTAATTTTGTCAATATAAAGAAAATCCTAAAACGTCAAAACTTTGCTCTTAATATTAATCTTAAAAACTGTTATTAGGACAGTTGTCTCCTTGCCTGCTATTAGGTTAGCTGCAACAATTCTCCCAGCATCAAATGTTAAATCTCCTTGTTGCTATTATTGTTCCGGTCTTCAGTGATGGTTATTCATTATCTGCCGTGTATCGCAAGCGGTTGATATATTTCCAGAAGGCCTTATCAAAGAGGGTGTCTATCCATAACGCATTGTTTAGTCAGTGGATTGGTAACTGAAAGCCAAGGGCGGTAGCGTGCCTGAAAGCGTGTGAATCAGCCTCGATTATTCTGTCAATAGCCAATGGATGAATAAGCTTTTTTTAGGACTGATGCCAGTTATATTTCTATTTGAACAACTGCATGCTGAAAGCCAAATCGACCCGGCTTATTTAATTGCACAGGATAATTACTCTGCCAAAGTGATAAATAATCAATGATGAAATCCAAAATGAAATTGATGCCATTATTGGTGTCTGTGACCTTGATGAGTGGTTGTACAGTCTTTCCCGGCAGCAATATGTCAACAATGGGTAAGGATGTGATCAAACAACAGGATGCTGATTTTGATCTCGACAAAATGGTGAATGTTTATCCACTGACACCACGTCTGGTCGAACAATTACGTCCACGTCCAAATGTTGCGCAGCCGAATATGTCTCTGGACCAGGAAATTGCCTCCTACCAGTACCGCGTAGGTCCGGGTGACGTCATTAACGTTACCGTGTGGGACCATCCGGAATTGACCACGCCAGCGGGCCAATACCGCAGCTCAAGCGACACCGGTAACTGGGTGCAGTCTGATGGCACCATGTTCTATCCCTATATCGGCAAAGTACACGTTGCCGGGAAAACCCTTGCCGAAATCCGTAGTGATATTACCGGCCGCTTAGCGCAGTACATCGCCGATCCGCAGGTGGACGTTAATATCGCCGCATTCCGTTCGCAAAAAGCCTATATCTCCGGACAGGTGAACAAATCTGGCCAGCAGGCCATCACCAACGTGCCGCTGACCGTGCTGGACGCCATTAACGCCGCGGGCGGCTTAACCGACGGTGCCGACTGGCGCAACGTCGTTCTGACCCACAACGGTAAAGAACAACGCATTTCTCTGCAGGCGCTGATGCAAAACGGCGACCTGACCCAGAACCGTCTGCTCTATCCGGGCGACATTCTGTATGTACCGCGTAATGACGATCTGAAAGTCTTCGTGATGGGTGAAGTGAAGAAACAGAGCACCCTCAAAATGGACTTCAGCGGCATGACCCTGACCGAAGCACTGGGTAATGCAGAGGGTATCGATCTCACCACCTCTAATGCCACCGGTATCTTCGTGATCCGTCCGCTGAAAGGCGAGGGCAGTGCGAAAGGCAAGATTGCCAATATTTACCAGCTGGATATGTCCGATGCGACTTCTCTGGTAATGGCAACGGAGTTCCGCCTCCAGCCTTATGACGTGGTGTATGTCACCACCGCACCGGTTGCCCGCTGGAACCGTCTGATCAACCAGTTGCTGCCAACCATCAGTGGCGTTCGCTACATGACGGATACGGCGCGCGACATTCATACCTGGTAATCCGCGATGTTTAATAAAATTCTGGTGGTATGCGTGGGGAACATTTGCCGTTCCCCAACGGCTGAGCGGTTGCTGAAACACTACCAGCCCGAGCTCACCGTCGAATCTGCAGGGCTGGGCGCGCTGGTCGGTAAAGGTGCCGATGAAAGCGCCGCGAGCGTGGCCCGCGATCACAACCTTTCTCTTGACGGGCACTGCGCCCGCCAGGTCACCGGCCGCATGTGCCGGGAGTATGACCTGATCCTGACGATGGAAAAACGCCATATTCACTCGCTATGCGAAATCGCACCGGAGATGCGCGGCAAAGTGATGCTGTTTGGTCACTGGGAAAACGAACGCGAAATCCCCGATCCCTATCGCAAAAGCCGTGAGGCCTTTGAGGCGGTGTATACCTTACTTGACCAGTCTGCCCGTCAGTGGGCGCAGGCACTGAAAGCTCAGCAGGGATAACAATGACAGAAAAAACAAAACCTTCTGCCGCCCCGATTTCGGGCAGTGATGAAATCGATATTGGTCGCCTGGTCGGCACCGTCATAGAGGCGAAGTGGTGGGTACTTGGGATCACCGCCGTGTTTGCCGCCGCGGCGATCGTCTATACGCTGTTTGCGACACCCATCTATAGCGCCGATGCGCTGGTGCAGATTGAGCAGAACACCGGCAACTCGCTGGTGCAGGATATTGGCTCTGCCCTGGCGAACAAACCGCCTGCCTCCGAGGCCGAAATTCAGCTGATCCAGTCGCGTCTGGTGCTGGGTAAAACGGTTCACGATCTGGGGCTTGATATCTCCGTCACCAAAAATACCTTCCCGATATTTGGTGCCGGCTGGGATCGCCTGACCGGGCACAGCAACGACACGGTAAAAGTTACCGACTTTGTGCTGCCGAAAGGGAGCGCGGATCAAACCTTTACCCTGACCGTGCTAGGGCCGAAGCAGTATCAGCTGACCAGCGACGCAGGCTTCAGCGCGCGCGGTGAAGTGGGGCAAATGCTGACAAAAGATGGCGTCAGCATGAAGGTGAGCGCTATTCAGGCGCAGGAAGGCAGCGAGTTTACCGTCACCAAATTCTCCACCCTGGGGATGATCAACAATCTGCAAAACAACCTGACGGTCACCGAAAATGGCAAGGACACGGGTGTCCTGAGCATGACCTTTACCGGTGAAGATAAGGATCAAATCCGCGAAATTCTCAACAGCATTACCCGCAACTACCTTGAGCAGAACGTCGAACGCAAGTCGGCTGAAGCGGCGAAAAGCCTGGCCTTCCTCGCCAAACAGCTCCCGGAAGTACGAGCACGTCTGGATGATGCAGAGAACAAACTGAACGCGTTTCGTCAGGATAAAGATTCCGTCGATCTGCCGCTGGAAGCGAAATCGGTGCTCGATTCGATGGTCAACATTGATGCGCAGCTTAATGAGTTGACCTTCAAAGAGGCGGAAATTTCTAAGCTCTACACCAAACGTCACCCGGCCTATCGCACGCTGCTGGAAAAACGTCGCACCCTCGAAGAGGAAAAAGCGAAGCTTAATGACCGCGTCACCGCGATGCCAAAAACGCAGCAGGAAATTGTGCGTCTGACCCGCGACGTGGAATCCGGCCAGCAGGTCTATATGCAACTGCTGAACAAACAGCAGGAGCTGAAGATTACCGAAGCCAGTACCGTCGGCGACGTGCGTATTGTTGACCCGGCCATTACCCAGCCTGGCGTACTGAAGCCGAAGAAAGCGCTGATTATCCTCGGCAGCATTATCCTCGGCCTGATGCTCTCCATTGTTGGTGTGCTGCTGCGTTCGCTGTTCAACCGCGGTATCGAAAGCCCGCAGGTGCTGGAAGAGAATGGTATCAACGTTTACGCCAGTATCCCGCTCTCCGAATGGCAGAAATCGCATGACCGGGTCAAAAGCGTCAAAGGCGTCAAGCGTTACAAACAGAGCCAGCTGCTGGCAGTGGGTAACCCGACGGACCTGGCAATTGAAGCGGTGCGCAGCCTGCGTACCAGTCTCCACTTCGCCATGATGCAGGCCAAAAACAACGTACTGATGTTAACCGGTGTCAGCCCGTCGATAGGTAAGACCTTTGTCTGTGCCAACCTGGCGGCGGTGGTCAGCCAGACCAATAAACGGGTACTGCTGATCGACTGCGATATGCGTAAGGGCTATACCCACGAGCTGCTGGGGACCAATAACGTTAACGGCCTGTCGGAAATCCTGCTTGGCAAGGGTGAGATTAGCCAGAGCGCAAAACCGACCAGCATCCCGAAATTTGACCTCATCCCACGTGGTCAGGTGCCGCCAAACCCATCCGAACTGTTGATGAGCGACCGCTTTGCCGAGCTGGTGGAGTGGGCGAGCAAAAACTATGACCTGGTGCTGATCGATACACCACCAATTCTGGCCGTGACCGATGCGGCCGTGGTCGGTCGCCTGGCGGGAACCACGCTGATGGTGGCGCGCTATGCGGTGAACACCCTGAAGGAAGTGGAAACCAGCCTGAGCCGCTTCGAGCAGAATGGCATTGAGGTGAAAGGGGTGATCCTGAACTCCATCTTCCGCCGTGCGACCGGGTACCAGGATTACGGGTATTACGAGTACGAATATAAGTCTGACAGCAAATAACAATCCCCCTCACCCTAACCCTCTCCCGAGGGGAGAGGGAACTGCCCGGTGCAGCTATTCTCCCTCTCCCTTTGGGAGAGAGGCGGGGTGAGGGATCAGGGGAAGACTATGACCACACAACGCCCTTTAGTTTCTATTTATATGCCGACATGGAATCGTCAGCAGCTGGCGATCCGTGCAATCAAATCGGTGCTGCGCCAGGATTACGATAACTGGGAGCTGATCATTGTTGATGACTGTTCCTCTTCGTATGAGCAGCTGCAAAAGTTTGTCACTGACCTCAATGACCCGCGTGTCAGCTATACCCATAACGCGATCAACTCCGGGGCGTGTGCGGTGCGTAATCAGGCAATTATGCAGGCCAAAGGGCAGTATCTGACCGGCATCGACGACGATGACGAGTGGACACCAAACCGGCTGTCCATTTTCCTGTCGCACAAGGAACAACTGGTCACCCACGCTTTCCTGTATGCCAACGACTATGTCTGTCAGGGCGAGGTTTACTCGCAGCCTGCCAGCCTGCCGCTGTACCCGAAATCACCATACTCTCGCCGCCTCTTCTACAAGCGCAACATCATCGGCAATCAGGTGTTCACCTGGGCGTGGCGCTTTAAAGAGTGCCTGTTCGATACCGAACTGAAGGCCGCGCAGGATTACGACATCTTCCTGCGAATGGTGGTGGAGTATGGCGAGCCGTGGAAGGTGGAAGAGGCCACGCAGATCCTGCACATCAACCACGGGGAGATGCAAATCACCTCCTCACCAAAAAAATTCTCGGGTTACTTCCATTTCTACCGCAAGCACAAGGATAAGTTTGACCGTGCCAGCCGGAAGTACCAGCTCTTTACCCTCTATCAGATCCGCAATAAGCGGATGACCTGGCGTACCTTGCTGACGCTGTTTTCCGTGCGCAACGGCAAGCGACTGGCTGATGGACTGCGGGGGAAATAATGTTTCTGGAAGATTGCCGCGCTAACAGCTGGAGCCTGCGCCCGTGCTGCATGGTTCTGGCGTACCGCATCGCGCATTTCTGCTCGGTGTGGCGTAAGAAAAATGTTCTGAACAACCTCTGGGCGGCACCGGTTCTGGTGCTGTACCGGATTATCACCGAATGCATTTTTGGCTATGAAATTCAGGCTGCGGCCACCATCGGCCGCCGCTTTACCATTCACCACGGCTATGCGGTGGTCATCAATAAGTTCGTGGTCGCCGGGGATGATTTCACTATTCGTCATGCGGTCACCATCGGCAACCGGGGGCCGGAGAGCCTGGCCTGCCCGGTCATCGGCAACAACGTCGAGCTGGGGGCGAACGTGGTGATCATTGGCGACATTACCATTGGTAACAACGTCACGATTGGTGCAGGCAGCGTGGTGCTGGACAGCATTCCGGATAACGCGCTGGTAGTGGGCGAAAAAGCCCGCGTGAAGGTGATCAAATGAACATTCTGCAATTTAACGTCCGTCTCGCCGAGGGCGGGGCGGCTGGCGTGGCGCTGGATCTGCACCAGCGTGCGCTGCAAAAAGGGCTTCAGTCTCGTTTTATCTACGGCTATGGCAAAGGCGGTAAGAAAAGCGTCAGCCACGATAGCTATCCGCAGGTGCACAAGCAGACGCCACGTCTGACGTCTGTCGCCAACATTGCGCTGTTTCGTCTGTTTAACCGCGATCTGTTTGGCAACCTGAACAACCTCTATCGTACGGTCACGCGCACTTCCGGCCCGGTTGTGCTCCATTTTCACGTGCTGCACAGCTACTGGCTGAATCTGCAAGAGGTGGTGACGTTTTGCCAGAAGGTACAGGCTCACAAGCCGGATACCCGCTTCATCTGGACGCTGCACGACCACTGGAGCGTGACCGGGCGCTGTGCGTTCACCGACGGCTGTGAAGGCTGGAAAAACGCCTGCCAGAAGTGCCCGACATTAACCAATTACCCGCCGGTGAAAGTGGATCGCGCTCACCAGCTGGTGGACGGAAAACGTCAGCAGTTCCGCGATATGCTGTCGCTCGGCTGCACGTTTATCTCCCCCAGCCAGCATGTGGCCGATGCTTTTAACAGTCTGTATGGGGCAGGGCGGTGTCAGATCATCAACAACGGGATCGACGTGGCGACGGAAGCGATTCTGGCCGAGTTGACCCCGGTTGCGGAAACCGCAGGCAAACCGAAAATTGCAATCGTCGCGCATGACCTGCGTTACGACGGCAAAACCAACCAGCAGCTGGTGCGCGACATGATGGCGCTGGGTGACAAAATTGAACTGCATACCTTCGGCAAATTCTCGCCGTTCGATGGCGCTAACGTGGTGAATCATGGGTTTGAAACGGATAAGCGCAAGCTGATGAGCGCCCTCAACGGGATGGATGCGCTGGTGTTCAGCTCGCGCGTCGATAACTACCCGCTGATCCTCTGCGAAGCGCTCTCGATTGGCGTGCCGGTGATCGCCACCCACAGCGATGCGGCGCGTGAAGTGCTGGAAAAATCGGGCGGGAAAACGTTCGCGGAACAGGAGGTGCTGCCGCTGGTGCAACTGCCGAAGCCGCAGGTTGCGCAGGCCGTTTTTGGCACTGACCTGGAATCGTTCCGCAACCGCAGCCGCAAGGCCTACAGTGGACAACAGATGCTGGAGGAATATGTCTCGTTCTATCAGAGTCTGTAGTTATCTGCTGCTACCGCTGATCTATCTGCTGGTCAACGTCAAAATTGCCCAGCTCGGCGAAAGCTTCCCGATAACCATTGTGACCTTCTTGCCCGCTCTGCTTCTGTTGTACGTCGATAAAATCAACCTCAAGAAGCTGATGATTGCCTTAGGGATGGGCTTTGGCCTGACGCTGTTTAACTACATCTTTGGCCAGTCGCTGGATCCCAGCAAGTACGTCACCTCTACCATGCTGTTTGTTTATATTGTCATTATTATTGGCATGGTCTGGAGTATTCGTTTTAAAACTATTTCTCCGCACAATTATCGGAAAATCCTCAGGCTCTTTTATATTGCCGTTGCGTTAATTGTTATGCTTGCTGCACTGGAAATGGCACAAATTATTCTCACCGGTGGTAGCAGCCTGATGGAGATGATTTCGAAATATCTCATTTACAGTAACAGCTATGTACTGAACTTCATTAAGTTTGGCGGTAAGCGTACGACAGCCCTCTATTTTGAACCGGCGTTTTTCGCTCTGGCGTTAATCTCAATTTGGCTCAGCATCAAACAGTTTGGTATCAAAACCCCTAAGACCGATGCTATGATTCTTGCAGGAATCGTTCTGTCTGGTTCGTTCTCAGGGGTCATGACATTTATCCTGTTTTACCTCCTGGAGTGGGCATTCCAGTACCTGAACAAAGATGCGATTAAGAAAAAGCTGCCGCTGGCGATCATCTCCCTGACGGTATTTTTAGTAGGCGTGATATTTGCGTTCCCGTATATCTCAGAGCGTCTGGGAGATTTGGGAACGGAAGGTTCATCGTCCTATTATCGCATTATCGGGCCGCTGGTGATGGTGGGTTATTCCTTAACCCATATCGACGGTGTAGTAAGATTCGGCTCACTTTACGAATATGTTGCATCATTCGGAATCTTTAACGGTGCGGATGTCGGTAAAACCATAGACAATGGCCTGTATCTGTTAATTATTTATTTTTCGTGGTTCGCCGTACTGTTGACGCTCTGGTATCTGTTTAAAGTTTTCAAAATGATGATTAACGCGTTTGGGGATAACCAGAACTTTCGCGTGCAGCTTTATCTGTTTACGCCAGTGTCGCTGTTTTTTACGGGGTCAATATTTAGCCCGGAATATGCTTTCTTGATTGTCTGTCCGTTTATTCTGCGCAAAGCGCTTAATATTACGAACGTATGACGAAATGAGGTGATTTATGTTTCTTAGCGTCATTACTGTTGCCTTTCGTAATTACGAAGGGGTGGTAAAAACCTGGCGCTCGCTGCGCAACCTGGCGCGCGATCCGAGTCTCAGCTTTGAGTGGATCGTGGTCGATGGCGGCTCGAACGATGGCACGGCGGAGTTTCTGGAAAAACTCAACGGTGAGTTCAACTTACGCTTCGTAAGCGAGAAAGATAAAGGCATCTACGATGCGATGAACAAAGGCATTAACATGGCGCAAGGCCGTTATGCCATCTTCCTTAACTCGGGCGATGTGTTCCATGACGATGTGGCCCAGTTTGCCCGTCAGCTGGCGCGCCAGAAAGACGACGCGATGTATATTGGCGATGCGCTGCTCGATTTTGGCGACGGGCATAAAATTTGCCGCAGCGCGAAAGCCGGCTGGTATATCTATCACAGTTTACCGGCCAGCCATCAGGCCATTTTCTTTCCGGTAAAAGGTCTGAAAAAACAGCCTTACGATCTGCAGTATAAAGTGTCATCAGATTATGCCCTGGCCGCCAGTCTGTATAAATCAGGCTACCCGTTCCGTCGAATTAAAGGGCTGGTATCTGAATTTTCAATGGGCGGTGTATCCACCTCGAATAATCTGGAATTGTGCCAGGATGCAAAAAACGTACAGCGTAAGATATTACGCGTGCCTGCATTCTGGGCGGAATTGTCTTATTTATTCCGCCTGCGCACTACGGGTAAAACGAAAACCTTATATAACAAAGCCTGAATATAAGGAAATGTAATGCAGGATCTTAACGGGTTCACCGTGCCGAAAGGTTTTCGGGGCGGGAACGGAATTAAAGTGCAGTTATGGTGGGCCGTTCAGGCCACCTTATTTGCCTGGTCACCGCAAATACTGTATCGCTGGCGTGCCTTTTTATTGCGTCTGTTTGGCGCAAAAATCGGAAAAAACGTAGTCATTCGTCCATCGGTAAAAATTACTTACCCCTGGAAATTAACGCTTGGCGATTACGCCTGGGTAGGGGATGACGCCGTGTTATATACCCTTGGCGATATCACGATTGGTGCAAACGCGGTGGTGTCACAGAAGTGTTATTTGTGTACCGGCAGCCACGATTTTATGAGTCAGCATTTTGATATTACCGCTTCGCCAATTGTGATTGGCGAAAAATGCTGGCTGGCAACAGATGTATTTGTTGCACCTGGTGTTTCTGTTGGCGATGGCACGGTAGTTGGTGCCCGCAGCAGCGTTTTTAAATCGCTACCGGCAAATAAAATTTGCCGTGGCAACCCCGCAGTGGTGATACGCGAACGCGTTGAAACTGATTAAATTCATAAGTAGAGGAATATAAACATGTCTAAAGTCGCTCTCATCACCGGCGTTACCGGGCAGGATGGTTCTTACCTGGCAGAGTTACTGCTGGAAAAAGGTTATGAAGTTCACGGTATTAAGCGTCGTGCTTCTTCTTTCAACACGGAACGTGTGGATCATATTTACCAGGATCCGCATGCGGCGAACCCGAAATTCCATCTGCACTACGGCGACCTGACCGATACCTCCAACCTGACCCGCATCCTGCAGGAAGTACAGCCGGATGAAGTTTACAACCTGGGCGCGATGAGCCACGTAGCGGTTTCTTTCGAATCCCCGGAATACACCGCTGACGTTGACGCCATGGGTACGCTGCGTCTGCTGGAAGCGATTCGTTTCCTCGGCCTTGAGAAAAAAACCCGTTTCTACCAGGCATCCACCTCTGAACTGTACGGTCTGGTGCAGGAAATCCCGCAGAAAGAGACCACCCCGTTCTACCCACGTTCTCCTTACGCGGTAGCCAAACTGTATGCCTACTGGATCACCGTAAACTACCGTGAATCTTACGGCATGTACGCCTGTAACGGCATTCTGTTTAACCACGAATCCCCACGTCGTGGCGAAACCTTCGTGACCCGTAAAATTACCCGCGCTATCGCCAACATCGCTCAGGGTCTGGAATCCTGCCTGCACCTCGGCAATATGGACTCCCTGCGTGACTGGGGCCATGCCAAAGACTACGTGAAGATGCAGTGGATGATGCTGCAGCAGGAGCAGCCAGAAGACTTCGTGATTGCGACCGGCGTGCAGTACTCCGTCCGTCAATTCGTGGAAATGGCTGCCGCACAGCTGGGTATCAAACTGCGCTTCGAAGGCACTGGCGTGGAAGAGAAGGGGATCGTTGTCTCTGTGACCGGCCATGACGCACCGGGCGTGAAACCAGGTGATGTGATTGTGCAGGTTGACCCGCGTTACTTCCGTCCTGCGGAAGTGGAAACCCTGCTGGGCGACCCAACCAAAGCGCACGAGAAACTGGGCTGGAAACCAGAAACCACTCTGCAGGAGATGGTCTCTGAGATGGTAGCCAAAGATCTTGAAGCAGCGAAAAAACACTCTCTGCTCAAATCTCATGGCTACGAGGTTGCCATCGCGCTGGAGTCCTGAGAATGACAAAACAACGTATTTTTGTCGCCGGTCATCGCGGAATGGTGGGTTCCGCGATTGTTCGCCAGCTGGAGCAGCGCGGTGACGTGGAAGTGGTTGTCCGTACCCGCGACGAGCTGAATCTTCTCGATAGCCGTGCGGTACAGGACTTCTTTGCCAATGAACGTATCGATCAGGTGTATCTGGCAGCGGCAAAAGTGGGCGGCATTGTCGCTAACAACACTTACCCGGCAGATTTCATCTACGAGAACATGATGATTGAGAGCAACATCATTCACGCGGCACATCTGCACAACGTGAACAAGCTGTTGTTCCTCGGCTCATCCTGTATCTACCCGAAAATGGCGAAACAGCCGATCGCCGAGAGCGAACTGCTGCAGGGGACGCTGGAAGCAACCAACGAGCCGTACGCCATTGCCAAAATTGCCGGGATCAAGCTGTGCGAGTCCTACAACCGTCAGTACAACCGTGACTATCGCTCGGTGATGCCGACCAACCTGTACGGGCCGCACGACAACTTCCACCCGAGCAACTCGCACGTGATCCCGGCGCTGCTGCGTCGTTTCCACGAGGCGACCGCCGAGAACGCACCGGATGTGGTGGTGTGGGGCAGCGGCACGCCGATGCGCGAATTCCTGCACGTGGATGACATGGCCGCGGCCAGCATTCACGTGATGGAGCTGGATCGCGAGGTGTGGCAGGAGAACACCGAGCCGATGCTGTCGCACATCAACGTAGGCACTGGCGTGGATTGCACCATTCGCGAGCTGGCGCAGACCATCGCCCAGGTGGTGGGCTACAAGGGCCGCGTGGTGTTTGATGCCACCAAGCCGGACGGCACGCCGCGCAAACTGCTGGACGTCACCCGTCTGCATCAGCTGGGCTGGTATCACGAGGTGTCGCTGGAACAAGGGCTGGCAAGTACCTACCAGTGGTTCCTGGAAAACCAGCACCGCTTCCGGGGGTAACAATGTTTTTAAGTCAGGAAGATTTTGCCACGGTAGTGCGCTCCACTCCGCTCATCTCAATTGATTTGATCGTGGAGAACGAACGCGGCGAGTTCTTGCTGGGGAAACGAACCAATCGTCCTGCTCAGGGCTTCTGGTTCGTGCCCGGCGGGCGCGTGCAGAAGGATGAGACGCTGGCAAACGCGTTTGAGCGTCTCACTCTGGCGGAACTGGGCCTGCAACTGCCGATGGCAGCAGGCCTGTTTTACGGGGTCTGGCAGCACTTCTATGACGATAACTTTTCAGGCACCGGCTTCACCACGCACTACATCGTGCTGGGGTTCCGCCTGAAGGTGAGTGAGGCAGACCTGCGTCTGCCTGATTCTCAGCACGACGACTACCGCTGGCAGACGCCAGAGGCGCTGCTGGCCAGCGACAATGTGCATGACAACAGTCGTGCCTATTTCCTGGCCGATCGTCAGTCTGAGGTGCCGGGACTATGAAGATCCTCGTATATGGAATCAACTACTCGCCGGAATTGACCGGTATCGGGAAATACACCGGCGAGATGGTCGAGTGGATGGCGAGCCAGGGACATGACGTGCGGGTCATTACCGCGCCGCCGTACTACCCGGAATGGAAAGTGGGCGAGCGCTACTCCAGCTGGCGCTATCGCCGCGAAGAGGGCGCTGCGACCGTCTGGCGTTGCCCGCTGTACGTGCCGAAGCAGCCCTCGACGCTGAAACGTTTAATTCATCTGGGCAGCTTTGCCCTGAGCAGTTTCTTCCCGCTGATGGCGCAGCGTCGCTGGAAGCCGGATCGCATCATCGGCGTGGTACCGACGCTGTTCTGCACGCCGGGCATGCGGCTGCTGGGCAAGCTCTCCGGTGCGCGCACGTTGCTGCACATTCAGGATTATGAAGTCGACGCCATGCTGGGCCTGGGGATGGCAGGTAAAGGCAAGGGCGGCAAAGTGGCGAAACTCGCCAGCGCTTTTGAGCGCAGCGGTCTGCATAACGTGGATTATGTCTCCACCATCTCGCGATCGATGATGAACAAAGCGCAGGAGAAGGGCGTCGCGCCGGAAAAGGTGATCTTTTTCCCGAACTGGTCCGAAGTGGCCCGTTTCCGTGACGTAACAGAACACGACGCGCAGGCGCTTCGCGCAGAGCTCGGTTTGCCTGATGACCAAAAAATCATTCTTTATTCAGGCAATATCGGCGAAAAGCAGGGGCTGGAGAACGTTATCGAGGCGGCTCAACAGCTTAGCGAACATCCGTGGATGTTTGTGATTGTCGGTCAGGGCGGCGGAAAAGCGCGTCTGGAGAAGATGGCCAGTGAACGCGGCCTGACTAACGTGAAATTCTTCCCGCTTCAGTCTTACGAGGCGCTGCCTGCGCTGCTGAAGATGGGTGACTGCCATCTGGTGGTGCAAAAGCGCGGCGCGGCGGATGCGGTGCTGCCGTCCAAGCTGACCAACATTCTGGCCGTGGGCGGGAACGCTGTGATCACGGCAGAAGCCGAAACCGAATTAGGCCAGCTGTGTGACAGCTACCCGGGGATCGCCGTTTGCGTGGAGCCGGAATCGGTTCCGGCGCTGGTGACCGGAATTGAACAGGCACTCGCCATGCCAAAAGTGAACACGGTGGCACGTGAATATGCCGAACGCACGCTCGAGAAAGAGAACGTGCTGAGCCAATTTATTGCAGATATACGGGGATAAATCATGAGTCAAACCACGTTGTATCCGGTTGTGATGGCAGGTGGCTCTGGTAGCCGGTTGTGGCCGCTGTCCCGCGTGCTCTATCCAAAACAGTTCCTCTGCCTGAAAGGGGATCTCACCATGCTGCAAACGACGGTTAACCGTCTGCAGGGTGTGGAGTGTGAAAGCCCGGTGGTGATTTGTAACGAACAGCACCGCTTTATTGTTGCCGAGCAGCTGCGCCAGCTGAACAAACTCACAGAAAACATCATTCTGGAGCCTGCCGGACGAAATACCGCCCCAGCCATTGCCCTGGCGGCGCTGGCGGCAAAACGCAGCAGCCCGGATTGCGATCCGCTGATGCTGGTCCTGGCGGCGGACCACGTCATTCAGCAAGAAGAGGCGTTCCGCGACGCGGTGCGGGCGGCCATTCCTTACGCAGAAAGCGGCAAGCTGGTGACCTTCGGCATCGTGCCGGATCTGCCAGAAACCGGCTATGGCTATATCCGCCGCGGCAGCGTGACGCCGGGCGAAGGCGACAGCGTGGCGTTTGACGTGGCGCAGTTCGTTGAGAAACCGAATCTGGAAACCGCGCAGGCCTACGTTGCCAGCGGTGAATACTACTGGAACAGCGGTATGTTCCTGTTCCGCGCCGGTCGCTATCTGGAAGAACTGCAAAAGTATCGTCCGGATATCCTGAGCGCCTGCGAAAAAGCCATGAACGTGGTGGATCCGGATCTCGACTTTATTCGCGTCGACGAAGCCGCTTTCCTCGCCTGCCCGGAAGAGTCCATTGACTATGCGGTGATGGAGCGCACGGCGGATGCGGTGGTGGTGCCGATGGATGCAGGCTGGAGCGATGTTGGCTCCTGGTCCTCCCTGTGGGAGATCAGCGCCCATACCCCGGAGGGTAACGTCCATCACGGTGATGTGATTAGCCACAAAACCGAGAACAGCTACGTCTACGCCGAATCCGGCCTCGTGACCACGGTGGGGGTGAAGGATCTGGTGGTCGTCCAGACCAAAGACGCCGTGCTGATTGCCGACCGTAACGCCGTGCAGGACGTTAAAAAGGTGGTGGAGAAGATCAAAGCCGACGGTCGCCACGAGCACCATATTCACCGCGAAGTGTACCGCCCGTGGGGCAAATACGACTCCATCGATGCGGGCGAACGTTACCAGGTGAAGCGCATTACCGTGAAGCCGGGCGAAGGCCTGTCGGTACAGATGCATCACCATCGTGCCGAGCACTGGGTGGTGGTGGCGGGTACCGCCAAAGTGACCATCGACGGTGAAGTGAAACTGCTCGGTGAAAACGAGTCAATTTATATTCCGCTGGGGGCGACACACTGTCTGGAAAACCCAGGGAAGATACCTCTTGATTTAATTGAAGTGCGCTCCGGCGCGTATCTGGAAGAGGACGATATTGTCCGTTTCCAGGACCGCTACGGTCGGGTGTAACCACTTCGCATCATGCCCGGTGGCGCTGTGCTTACCGGGCCTACGAATGAATAAAAAATATTTTGCCTGTTAATTGGGCGGGCCAACTGTTGCCTGAAAAAGGGGTCATGATGGAAAAGTTAACCTGTTTTAAAGCCTACGATATTCGCGGCAAGCTGGGTGAAGAGCTGAATGAAGACATTGCGTGGCGCATCGGCCGCGCGTACGGCGAATACCTGAAACCGAAAACTATCGTACTGGGTGGCGACGTGCGTCTGACCAGCGAATCCCTGAAGCTGGCGCTGGCGAAAGGGCTGCAGGACGCGGGCGTGGACGTGCTGGATATCGGCCTTTCCGGTACCGAAGAGATCTATTTTGCCACCTTCCACCTGGGCGTGGACGGCGGGATTGAAGTCACGGCCAGCCATAACCCGATGGATTACAACGGTATGAAGCTGGTGCGCAAGGGTGCGCGCCCTATCAGCGGTGATACCGGCCTGCGCGACGTGCAGCGTCTGGCGGAAGCCAACGACTTCCCGCCGGTGAACGAGTCTGCACGCGGCAGCTACAAGCAGATCGATCTGCGTAAAGAGTACATTGACCACCTGCTGGGTTACATCAACGTAGCAAACCTTAAGCCGCTGAAGCTGGTCATTAACTCCGGCAACGGCGCGGCGGGCCCGGTGGTGGATGCCCTGGAAGCCCGCTTTAAGGCGCTGAACGTGCCGGTGACCTTCGTCAAGGTACACAACACCCCGGACGGCAACTTCCCGAACGGTATCCCAAACCCGCTGCTGCCAGAGTGCCGCGACGACACCCGCAATGCGGTGATTGAACACGGTGCGGATATGGGCATCGCCTTTGACGGCGATTTCGACCGCTGCTTCCTGTTCGACGAAAAAGGGCAGTTCATCGAGGGCTATTACATTGTCGGCCTGCTGGCGGAAGCGTTCCTCGAGAAAAATCCGGGGGCGAAGATCATTCATGACCCGCGCCTCTCCTGGAACACCGTTGACGTGGTGTCAGCGGCAGGCGGTACGCCGGTGATGTCCAAAACCGGTCACGCGTTTATTAAAGAGCGTATGCGCGAAGAAGACGCCATCTACGGCGGCGAGATGAGCGCCCATCACTACTTCCGCGATTTTGCCTACTGCGACAGCGGGATGATCCCGTGGCTGCTGGTGACCGAACTGCTGTGCCTGAAAGGTCAGACCCTGGGCGAGCTGGTGCGCGACCGTATGGCGGCCTTCCCGGCAAGTGGAGAGATCAACAGCAAACTGGCGCAGCCGGCTGAGGCCATTGCCCGCGTGGAACAGCACTTTGCTATTCACGCGCTGGAAATTGACCGTACCGACGGTATCAGCATGGCGTTCCCGCAGTGGCGCTTTAACCTGCGCTCGTCCAATACCGAGCCGGTGGTGCGCCTGAACGTGGAATCCCGCGCCGACACCGCGCTGATGGAAGCCCGAACGAAGGACATTCTGGCGCTGTTGAATCAGTAATCATTGCCCCTCACCCCAGCCCTCTCCCCACAGGGGAGAGGGTGTTCAAGTTCCCTCTCCCCTGTGGGGAGGGGGTTAGGGTGAGGGGTAAGGTTTTGAACTAAAGGAACAACGATGACGAATCTAAAAAAGCGCGAACGAGCGAGAACGAATGCATCGTTAATCTCTATGGTGCAGCGTTTTTCTGATATCACCATCATGGTCGGCGGATTGTGGGCGGTGTGTTGGATCAGCGGGCAATCGTTCTTATACATGCACCTGCTGATGGCACTGATTGCGCTGGTCGTGTTTCAGATGATCGGCGGGATGACGGATTTCTATCGTTCGTGGCGTGGCGTCAAGATGACCACCGAACTGATGCTGTTGCTGCAGAACTGGACCTTAAGCCTGATCTTCAGCGCGGGCCTGGTGGCGTTCAGCCATGATTTTGATAATCGTCTGGTGACGTATCTGTGCTGGTATCTGTTAACCAGCGTCGGCATGGTGGTTTGCCGCTCCCTGATCCGCTTTGGCGCGGGCTGGTTGCGTAACCGTGGTTACAACCGCCGCTATGTCGCCGTTGCCGGCGATCTGCCGGTGGGCCAGGTGCTGCTTGATAGCTTCCGCAAAGAGCCGTGGTTAGGTTTTGAAGTGGTTGGGATCTACCACGACGCGAAACCGGGTGGCGTGCCGTCGGACTGGGCGGGCAACTACGACCAGCTTATTGACGATGCGAAAGCGGGCAAAATTCACAACGTCTACATTGCCATGCAGATGAAAGAGGAGTCCCGCATTAAGAAACTGATGCGCGACCTGGCGGACACCACCTGTTCCGTGATCCTCATTCCGGACGTCTTTACCTTCAACATTCTCCATTCCCGTATCGAAGAGGTGAACGGTGTACCGGTAGTGCCGCTGTACGACACGCCGCTGTCAGGTATCAACCGTGTTCTCAAACGCCTGGAAGACATTGTGCTCTCTTCACTGATCCTTCTGCTGATCTCCCCGGTGCTGTGCTGCATTGCCCTGGCGGTGAAGCTGAGCTCTCCAGGGCCAGTTATCTTCCGTCAGACGCGCTACGGCATGGACGGTAAGCCGATCATGGTGTGGAAATTCCGCTCCATGAAGGTGATGGAGAACGACAAAGTGGTGACGCAGGCTACGCAGAACGATCCGCGCGTGACCCGCGTGGGGAATTTCCTGCGCCGCACCTCGCTGGACGAGCTGCCGCAGTTTATCAACGTCTTTACCGGCGGTATGTCGATTGTCGGGCCACGTCCGCACGCGGTTGCCCATAACGAGCAGTACCGCTCGCTGATTGAAGGCTACATGCTGCGCCATAAAGTGAAGCCAGGCATTACCGGCTGGGCGCAAATCAACGGCTGGCGCGGTGAAACCGACACGCTGGAAAAAATGGAAAAACGTATTGAATTCGACCTTGAGTACATCCGTGAGTGGAGCCTCTGGTTCGATATCAAAATTGTTTTTCTGACCATCTTCAAAGGTTTCGTGAACAAAGCGGCGTACTAAGATGAGCTTACGTGAAAAAACCATCAGCGGCGCCAAGTGGTCAGCGATGGCGACTATCGTCATCATTGGCCTGGGGCTGGTGCAGATGACCGTGCTGGCGCGCATTATCGATAATCATCAGTTCGGTCTGCTGACCGTCTCGCTGGTGATTATCGCGCTGGCCGACACGCTGTCTGACTTTGGTATCGCCAACTCGATTATCCAGCGCAAAGAGATTAGCCAGCTGGAGCTGACCACGCTCTACTGGCTGAACGTAGGGCTGGGGATGTTTGTTTTTGTGCTGGTGTTCCTGCTGAGCGATGTGATCGCCAGCGTGCTGCACAACCCGGATCTGGCCCCGCTGATGCGCACGCTGTCGTTTGCCTTTGTGGTGATCCCGCACGGGCAGCAGTTCCGCGCGCTGATGCAAAAAGAGCTGGAGTTCAACAAGATCGGCATGATTGAAACCAGCGCCGTGCTGGCGGGCTTTACCTTCACGGTGGTGAGCGCCCATTTCTGGCCGCTGGCCATGACCGCCATTCTGGGGTATCTGGTGAACTCTACCGTGCGTACGCTGCTGTTCGGTTACTTTGGCCGCAAGATCTACCGCCCGGGGCTGCATTTCTCCCTGGCGTCCGTCTCCTCGAACCTGCGCTTTGGCGCCTGGCTGACGGCCGACAGCATCATCAACTACGTCAACACCAACCTTTCCACGCTGGTGCTGGCGCGCATTCTGGGGGCGAGCGTCGCGGGGGGTTATAACCTGGCCTACAACGTTGCGGTCGTCCCGCCGATGAAGCTCAACCCGATTATCACCCGCGTGTTGTTCCCGGCGTTCGCCAAAATTCAGGACGACACTGAAAAGCTGCGCGTCAACTTCTACAAGCTGCTCTCCGTGGTCGGCATTATTAACTTCCCGGTACTGCTGGGTCTGATGGTGGTGTCGAGCAACTTTGTGCCGCTGGTATTTGGCGAGAAGTGGAACAGCATCATCCCGATCCTGCAGTTGCTCTGCGTGGTGGGGCTGCTGCGCTCCGTGGGTAACCCGATTGGCTCCCTGCTGATGGCGAAAGCGCGCGTGGATATCAGCTTTAAATTCAACGTATTTAAAACCTTCCTGTTTATTCCGGCAATTATCGTCGGCGGACACATGGCGGGCGCCATTGGCGTCACGCTGGGCTTTCTGCTGGTGCAAATCATCAACACCGTGCTGAGCTACTTCATCATGATCAAGCCAGTGCTGGGCTCCAGCTACCGTCAGTACATCCTGAGCCTGTGGCTGCCGTTTTATCTCTCCTTGCCGACCCTGGTGGTGAGCTACGGTCTGGGCGTGCTCCTGAAGGGCCATTTGCCGCTGGCCGCGCTGCTGGCAGTGCAGGTTGCCGCGGGCGCGCTGGCGTTTGGGGTGATGATTGTGCTGTCACGCAATGCGCTGGTGGTGGAGATGAAGCGCCAGTTTTGCCGTAACGAAAAAATGAAAACGCTGCTTCGCGCAGGCTAGTTATTTAAGAGGCCATTATGAAATTATTAATTCTTGGCAACCATACCTGCGGCAACCGTGGCGACAGCGCCATCCTGCGCGGTTTACTGGATGCAATTAACACCCTTAAGCCTGAGACAGAAGTGGACGTGATGAGCCGTTACCCGGTCAGCTCATCCTGGTTACTGAACCGCCCGGTGATGGGCGACCCGCTCTACAGCCAGATGAAACAGCACAATAACGCTGCGGGCGTGATGGGCCGCGTGAAGAAAGTGTTGCGTCGCCGCTACCAGCATCAGGTGCTGCTTTCTCGCGTAACCGACACCGGCAAGCTGCGCAACATCGCCATTGCGCAGGGCTTTACCGATTTCGTGCGTCTGCTTTCAGGCTATGACGCCATCATTCAGGTGGGCGGTTCGTTCTTCGTCGATCTCTACGGCGTGCCGCAGTTTGAGCATGCCCTCTGTACCTTTATGGCGAAGAAGCCGCTGTTTATGATTGGTCACAGTGTCGGGCCATTCCAGGAACCTCAGTTCAACCAGCTGGCAAATTATGTGTTTGGCCACTGCGATGCCCTGATTTTACGTGAGTCAGTCAGCCTCGACATGATGAAGCGCAGCGAGATCGATACCTCGAAAGTCGAGCACGGGGTGGATACCGCGTGGCTGGTGGATCACCAGGACGACAGCTTCCAGCCGAGCTACGCGGTGCAGCACTGGCTGGACGTGGCGGCGAAACAGAAAACCGTCGCTATTACCCTGCGCGAGCTGGCACCTTTTGATAAGCGTTTAGGCACCACTCAGGCCGCCTACGAGAAGGCCTTTGCCGAGGTCGTTAACCGCGTGCTGGACAGCGGTTATCAGGTGCTGGCGCTCTCCACCTGTACCGGTATCGATAGTTACAACAAGGATGATCGCATGGTGGCGCTTAACCTGCGCCATCTGGTGAACGATCCGTCCCGGTATCACGTGGTGATGGACGAACTGAACGATCTGGAGATGGGCAAACTGCTCTCAGCCTGTGACCTGACCGTGGGTACCCGTCTGCACTCTGCCATCATCTCGATGAACTTTGGCACGCCGGCCATTGCCATCAACTATGAGCACAAATCTGCCGGAATTATGCAGCAGCTGGGGATGCCGGAAATGGCCGTGGATATCCGTCATCTGCTGGATGGCTCGCTCGGCGCAATGGTGGGCGACACCCTTGGGCAACTGCCCGCCGTGAATGAGCGCCTGACCGTGGCGGTGAAAGCCGAGCGCGAAAAGGGAATGGGGATGGTGAAGTCGGTGCTTGACCGCGTGCGGGAGGGGAAATGAAGGTTGGTTTCTTCTTACTGAAATTTCCACTGTCGTCTGAAACCTTTGTACTCAATCAAATCACCGCGTTTATCGATATGGGATATGACGTGGAAATTATCGCCCTGCAAAAGGGCGATACGCAAAACACCCATGCGGCGTATACCCAGTATGGGCTGGAGGCGAAAACCCGCTGGCTGCAGGATGAGCCATCCGGAAAAGTGAACAAGCTGCGCTACCGTGCCAGCCAGACTTTACGCGGGCTCCATCGCGCGTCGACCTGGCGAGCGCTGAACATCTCCCGCTATGGCGCGGAGTCGCGCAATTTGATCCTGTCGGCCATCTGTGGGCAAACGGCGCAGCCGTACCGCGCTGATGTCTTTATCGCCCACTTTGGCCCGGCAGGGGTGACCGCAGCCAAACTGCGCGAGCTGGGGGTGATTGACGGGAAGATCGCCACGATCTTCCACGGCATTGATATCTCCAGCCGTGAAGTGCTGAACCACTACACGCCGGAGTATCAGCAGCTGTTCCAGCGCGGCGACATGATGCTGCCCATCAGCGACCTGTGGGCCGGACGCCTCAAAAAGATGGGCTGCCCGGGCGAGAAAATCACCGTCTCGCGGATGGGTGTGGATTTGGCGCGTTTTACCCGCCGTCCGGTCAAGGTGCCGGGTAAACCGCTGCAGATTATCTCTGTTGCCCGACTGACCGAGAAAAAAGGGCTGCATGTGGCGATAGAAGCCTGCCGCCAGCTAAAGGCGCGCGGGGTGGATTTCCGTTATCGCATTCTCGGTATCGGCCCGTGGGAGCGTCGTCTGCGCACGCTTATTGAACAGTATGAGCTGGAAACGCACGTGGAGATGCCGGGCTTTAAGCCGAGCCACGAGGTGAAGGCCATGCTCGATGAAGCCGACGTGTTTCTGCTGCCGTCCGTTACGGGTGCCGATGGCGACATGGAAGGCATACCGGTGGCGCTGATGGAGGCGATGGCGGTGGGGATCCCGGTGGTATCGACCCTGCACAGCGGGATCCCGGAGCTGATCAAGTCAGATCATTCCGGCTGGCTGGTCCCCGAAAATAACGCCATGGCCCTGGCCGATCGGCTGGCCGCGTTTAGCGATATCGACCAGCAGGCGCTGGAGCCCGTGCTGCACAATGCCCGACAAAAAGTCGAGGCAGATTTTAACCAGCAGGTGATCAATCGCCAGTTAGCGAGCCTGCTGCAAACGTTGTAACGCCGAGGTTGTATGCTGAAAAAGATTACCCGACGCAGCTTTGTCTCTTCTCTGTCCGTCCTGGCGGCAATGCCGCTGCTGTCGCCCCGCGTTGCGCGGGCGGCAACCGGCAAGACGGTCTCTGTAAATCAGTACAATAACAACGACTGGATCGCCGCCTTTAAGCAGGCGTTTAACGAAGGCGACACCGTCGTAGTGCCTGCAGGGCTCACCTGCAAAAACATCAACACGGGCATTTTCATTCCTGACGGCAAAACGCTGCTGATTCGCGGGGCGTTAACCGGGAATGGCCGGGGGCGCTTTGTCCTGCAGGAGGGCAGCAAAGTCATCGGTGAGGGCGAAGGCCGTACCGAAAATATTACCCTTGACGTTCGTGGCTCTGACTGTGTCATCAAAGGGCTGGCGATGAGCGGATTTGGCCCGGTAACGCAAATCTACATTGGCGGCAAAAAGCCCAGCGTGATGCGTAATCTGGTTATTGATAACATCCGCGTGAGCCAGGCCAATTACGCCATCCTGCGCCAGGGGTTTCACAACCAGGTGGATGGCGCCCGCATCACCAACAGCAAATTCAGCCACCTGCAGGGCGATGCGATCGAGTGGAATGTGGCCATCAATGACCGCAATATTCTGATCTCCGACCATGTGATCGACAACATCAACTGCACCAACGGTAAGATTAACTGGGGGATTGGTATTGGCCTTGCGGGCAGTACCTACGACAACGACTACCCGGAAAAACAGACCGTGAAGAACTTTGTGGTTGCCAATATCACCGGCAGCAACTGCCGCCAGCTGGTGCACGTTGAGAACGGTAAACACTTTATTATCCGCAATATTAAAGCCAAAAATATTACGCCTGATTTCAGTAAAAAGGCGGGAATAGACAATGCCACGGTAGCAATTTATGGCTGTGATAATTTCGTTATTGATAATGTCGATATGGTCAATAGTGCCGGCATGTTAATCGGTTACGGCGTGATTAAAGGTGACTACCTGTCGATTCCGCAGAACTTCAAGCTTAACGATATTCGTCTGGATAATAGCCAGCTTGCCTATAAGCTGCGCGGCATACAAATTTCATCCGGTAATGCGACCTCGTTTGTGGCCATCACCAACGTCGAGATGCAGCGCGCGACGCTTGAACTGCATAACAAACCTCAGCACCTTTTCTTACGCAATATCAATGTGATGCAGGAAGCAGCAATCGGACCCGCGCTGAAGCTGAACTTCGACCTGCGTAAGGATGTGCGGGGTAAGTTTATGGCGAAAGACGAGACGTTGCTGTCACTGGCAAACATCAAAGCAGTGAATGAGAAAGGGCAGAGCTCGGTGGATATTGACCGGGTAGATCAGCATGTGGTGAATACGGAACGGCTGAATTTTGCGCTGCCGCACAGATAATCGTCAGTGGCCTTTTTGCGACTATTCCTGGCACGGAATCGCATTCTATTCAGATTACAACTACTGTAATTTGTGGTGCTAAGGCGTAATATCATTACAGGATTACGGCAAATCATACTGGCGAAAACAGGTTTAAGAGCTATAATTCGTCAACCATTTTAAGGTGGAAGAAATAATGATTAATTTGAAAGCAGTCATTCCGGTAGCCGGACTGGGCATGCATATGCTGCCAGCCACAAAAGCCATTCCTAAAGAGATGCTACCGATCGTCGACAAGCCGATGATTCAATACATCGTCGACGAGATTGTTGCTGCAGGGATCAAAGAAATCGTTCTGGTTACGCACTCGTCCAAGAATGCGGTTGAAAACCACTTCGACACCTCTTACGAACTCGAAGCGCTGCTGGAGCAGCGTGTTAAACGCCAACTGCTGGCGGAAGTGCAGTCCATTTGTCCTCCTGGCGTGACCATCATGAACGTGCGTCAGGCGCAGCCGCTGGGCCTGGGCCACTCCATCCTGTGTGCTCGCCCTGTCGTGGGCGACAACCCGTTTATCGTGGTCCTGCCGGATATCATCATCGATACCGCTTCTGCGGATCCGCTGCGCTACAACCTGGCGGCGATGGTGGCGCGTTTCAATGAAACAGGCCGCAGCCAGGTGCTGGCGAAACGCATGAAAGGCGATCTGTCCGAGTACTCTGTTATCCAGACTAAAGAAGCGCTGGAGACAGAAGGGCAGGTGAGCCGCATCGTTGAGTTCATCGAAAAACCGGATCAGCCGCAGACGCTGGATTCTGACCTGATGGCGGTTGGCCGTTATGTCCTGAACGCAGATATCTGGGCCGAGCTGGAAAAAACCGAGCCAGGCGCCTGGGATCGTATCCAGTTGACCGATGCGATTGCCGAGCTGGCGAAGAAGCAGTCTGTTGACGCGATGCTGATGACCGGTGAGAGCTACGACTGCGGTAAGAAGTTGGGCTACATGCAGGCGTTTGTGAACTATGGGCTGCGTAACCTGAAGGAAGGGGCGAAGTTCAGAAGCCGGATTGAGAAGTTGTTAGCTAACGACTGATTTTATCTTACTTGATTTGCACAAGCGGCAGTCATCATTTGGGTATGTTGAAACATAACCAAAATGGTAGCTGCCGTTTTTTGTTATTAATTCTAATGATAACATGGATTTATCTGATTTAAATCTGGTCAGATTTGTAACGATTTGTGCTTGTTTCTGAGGTCATTTAGGACGACAATTAACGGCAGTTTTTGCAGTTGTCCAGCGCCAGTAGAGTTCGGTGTCGGACTTCAACAAATGGAACATTTCACCCTCGTTCAGTGCACTGGTAGCTGTTAAGCCAGGGGCGGTAGCGTGGGTAAAACCCATGCAGGGCTGGGTTACAATCTCTTCAATTGTAGCATTCAATAAGTTGATATTTTCTGGTGAAAAACATGTTTGATAATAAAACGATTCTGGTAACTGGCGGCACAGGTTCATTTGGCAATAAGTTCGTTCGCATGACGCTTGAAAAATATAATCCTAAAAAAATTATCATTTATTCGCGTGATGAAATGAAACAGTGGGAAATGGCAAAGCATTTCAAAGATGAAAGTCGCATCCGCTTTTTCATCGGTGATGTGCGTGATAAAGATCGTTTGTACCGCGCGTTAGATGGGGTTGATTTCGTGGTGCATGCAGCAGCAACAAAAATCGTTCCTACCGCAGAATACAACCCGTTTGAGTGTGTAAAAACCAACATCAACGGTGCGATGAATGTTATTGATGCATGTATTGATAAAGGTATCGAGCGTGTCGTTGCACTGTCTACTGACAAAGCAAGTAGCCCAGCAAACCTGTATGGTGCAACTAAACTGGCATCCGATAAATTGTTTGTGGCAGGTAATTCCTACTCCGGTGCTACCAAGACTCGCTTCGCCGTTGTGCGTTACGGGAACGTTATGGGATCCCGTGGTTCCGTAATTCCATTCTTCCTGTCTATCAAAGACAAGGGCGAACTGCCAATCACTGATGACCGCATGACCCGTTTCATGATTACCCTGGAACAGGGTGTGGAACTGGTTTGGCACGCCTTCAATGACATGGAAGGTGGCGAGATCTATGTTAAGAAAATCCCATCAATGAAAGTGACTGATGTTGCAACGGCTGTTGCTCCTGATGCAACTCAGAAAGTGATCGGTATTCGTCCGGGTGAAAAACTGCATGAACAAATGATCAGTGCAGAAGATGCGCATTACACCTATGAATATCCGGAACATTTCAAAATCCTTCCTGCAATCCATAACTGGTGCGATTCTCCTGAACGTATTAAAGATGGTAAACGTGTACCAGAAGGGTTCGTTTACGAAAGCGACAGCAATACCGAGTGGATGAGCATTGAAGAACTGCGTCAATGGATTGATGATAACCGTGAAAAAGTAGGCAATATCTAATGAAATTTATCCCCTACGGACGGCAGGATATCTCAGAAGAAGATATCAGTGCAGTGGTGGACGTACTGAAGTCTGATTTCTTGACTCAGGGGCCATGTGTTCCACAGTTCGAGCAGGCCATTGCTGACTATGTTGGCGTTAAACATGCTGTAGCGGTTAATAGCGCAACGTCTGCACTTCATATTGCATGCTTAGCACTGGGGTTGAAAAAAGGCGACTGGCTTTGGACTTCGCCTAATACCTTTGTGGCTTCGGCAAACTGTGCGCTTTATTGTGATGCCAATGTAAGCTTTGTTGATATTGATCCGCAAACTTACAACATGAGTGTTTCTGCTCTGGAAGCTAAACTCATTGCGGCTAAAGCAGAAGGCAAATTGCCTAAAATCGTGGTGCCAGTAGCGTTCGCGGGTCAATCATGTGATATGGAAGCGATCCATAAACTGTCTAAAGAGTATGGGTTCGCCATTATCGAAGATGCGTCGCATGCGATCGGTGGTAATTATCAGGGAGCTAAAATTGGCAACTCGCGTTTTGCCGACATTACCATTTTGAGCTTCCACCCGGTTAAGATCATCACAACTGCTGAAGGTGGTATGGCGCTGACAAACAACGATGCGCTGGCCGAGAGTATGCAACTTTTCCGCAGCCACGGGATTACCCGCGACAACGAGAAAATGACCAAACTATCGGAAGGTGGTTGGTACTATCAGCAGGTAGATCTCGGATTAAACTATCGCATGACCGAACTACAGGCTGCACTGGGTGTGAGTCAGTTAAAACGTATTGACGGTTTTGTGGCTCGACGTCATGAACTGGTAAAACGTTATCACGCGGCTTTTGACGGTGTTCCTGTTTCAATACCGCAGCAGTCAGAGAGTGGATACAGTGCTTTGCATCTTTACCCACTGACGGTGAACGATCCGGCGCAACGTAAACCACTGTTTGATTATCTGCGTGATAAAGGCATTGGGGTTAACGTCCACTATATCCCCGTTCATACTCAGCCTTATTATGAGCAGTTAGGTCATAAATCTGGTGATTATCCCGTCGCTGAAGACTATTACTCTCGCGCGCTTAGTATCCCTATGTACTCAACGCTGACAGATGAAGAGCAAGACTACGTTATTCAGTGCATTAGGGAGTTTTTTTAAATGAATGTGGCAATCATTCCTGCGCGTGGTGGCAGTAAGCGTATTCCACGAAAAAACATTAAAGAATTTTGTGGGAAACCAATGATTGCCTGGTCCATTGAAGCCGCTCAAAAGAGCGGCGTCTTTGACCGAATCATTGTCTCAACAGATGATGCGGAGATAGCTGAAGTTGCGCGTCAATATGGTGCAGAAGTGCCATTTATGCGCCCGGAAGAACTCTCAAATGATTATGCAGGTACTATTCCTGTGATTCATCATGCCGCTGACTGGATCATCTCTCAGGGTAATAAGCCGAATTATGTTTGTTGTATATATGCAACCGCACCTTTTATACAACCCGAAGACCTAAAAAAAGGTTTAGAACTTATTAAGAAAAAAAATAGTGATTATTGCTTTTCTGTGGCGAGTTTTCCTTACCCCATCCAGCGCGCATTGAAAATCAGTGATGATAACGAAATCAGCATGTTTGATCCGGAACAGTTTAATGTCCGATCTCAGGACTTAGTTGAAGCATGGCATGATGCTGGTCAATTCTACTGGGGAAACATTGAAGCGTGGTTGATGGAGAAAGCTGTTTTCAAATCGCATGCAGTCCCACTAATCTTACCCCGAGAACGTGTGCAGGACATTGATACATTGGAAGACTGGCGTTTAGCAGAGTTAATGTTTGAGGTTAACAGAGTCAAAGATGAAAATCGCGTTTAGGGTCGATGCCTCTCTTTCCATTGGCTCAGGACATGTCGTTCGTTGCCTTACGCTCGCGGATGCTTTAAGGAAGAAAGGGGCACATTGTGTCTTCATCTCTAAAGCACATCATGGGAATCTAATAGAGCTAGTTAAATCACGATCGTTCGATGTGTTTGTTATTCCTGGAGAACCTAATTCCAGTGAAGAGTATATCCAAAATGAAAAATTTTGGCTGGGAGGAACGCAACGCGATGATGCATTGAAATCCATCGAACTGTGTAAGACTAACAACTATGCTCCGGATGTTTTGATAACGGACCATTATTCTTTGGATGATTCGTGGGAAAAAATTTTCCAATGCCATTTTCCTGAGGCGAAAATCATTGTAATTGATGATTTATGTAACAGGAAACATGAATGTTATCTTTTGATTGATTCAACTTTGGAGAGACAAAGTGCGGAATATAAACCTTTTGTTTCTTCAGAATGTATTTTATTAACGGGTACTGATTACGCATTGCTTAGAGAAGATTTTGCTCAGCTGCGTTCTCTGGCAGTTGAAAAACGCAAAAATACTTCTTCACCCCGGAAAGTATTAATTACTATGGGCGGTGTTGATATAAATAATGTTACTGGTGCGCTTCTTAAAAAGATATCTAATAGTATAGATACACAAATAGAACTGATTACGGTAGTCCTGGGCGCAAATTGCCCACATAAAGATGAAATTAAACGTATCGCTAAAGAATGTAAGTATGATGTTGAGGTATTAATAAATATTAATAACATGCCTCAGGTTATGCTTGAAAATGATATCGCAATTGGAGCGTTAGGCAGTACAACCTGGGAAAGAGCTGTTTTAGGTCTGCCTACAATCAACTTAGCAATTGCTGAAAACCAATTGGTTATAGTTGAAAAGCTCATGGACAAGGGCTTCATTGTATTCAGCAATACTGATTTTTCTGAAGAAGATTTGTCGTCTGCCTGGCGTAAATTGCATGGTGAATATCAAGATCTGGTAGACAGGTCTTTCGCGTTGTGCGACGGAGCCGGATTACAACGCGTAGTTACGTCTATATGTAAAATGTAGGTTAATATTTAAGGAAGAACTATGACTAATTCGAACGTTAAAAAATTAAATTTAGTTAATATTGTTCAGACTTCCAAAGATGTCCAGGAATCCGTTCGTCTTATCAGGAATGAAGATCAGGTAAGAAAATGGATGTATACCGATCACGTAATTTCGGCAGAAGAGCATGGCAACTGGCTCACCAGACTGAAGACAGATACTAGAAATATTGTTTTTGTTGTTATTGAAAACGAAGTGCCCGTAGGTGTAGTAAGCGTAAATGCCATTGATAATACTCACCAAAAAGCCGATTGGGCATACTACCTCACTGCAACTGCGCGGTCAGGCGTCGGCGCAGTGCTTGAATTCTTTGTTATTGATTATGTTTTCAATGAACTGAAACTCAGTAAACTGAATTGTGAAGTTATTGAGCACAATGATGCAGTCGTGCGATTACATGAGAAGTTTGGTTTTAAAAAAGAAGGTTTCAGAGAATCAAACATCTTAAAGAATGGCGAAAGGCTAGGCGTTCATTTTCTGGGGTTGACGAAAGAAGGATGGGAATCTATCCGTCAAGGTTTGAAAGATAAGTATTCGAAAATCTTCTCCCAATATGAAGTTGTTGTCTGAACGTTTTAATTATAATGTATTTTGAGGTAAAAAATGAATAGCATTTCTATTGACGGCCGCCAGATTGGGAAAGAATTTCCACCGTATATTATTGCAGAACTTTCTGCTAACCATAATGGTGATATTAACCGCGCATTCAAAATTATGGAAGAGGCTAAAGCTGCAGGTGCCGATGCGATAAAATTACAGACTTACCGCGCGGATACGATAACGATCGATTGTGATTCAGAAGACTTCCAGATCCATGGCGGTTTATGGGATGGACAAACGCTATTCAATTTATATAAAGGTGCCCAAATGCCATGGGAATGGCATAAACCCCTGTTTGAAAAGGCTAAGGAATTGGGGATAACCATTTTCAGTAGTCCTTTTGATTTTACCGCTGTCGATCTGCTTGAAGAACTGGGCGCTCCTGCGTATAAAATTGCCTCCTTTGAAGCTATTGATATACCGCTGATAAAGTATGTCGCCAAGACAGGCAAGCCGATGATCATTTCTACCGGTATGGCTGACGAACAAGAAATTCTTGAAGCGATAACCGCCGCACGAGAAGGGGGCTGTAAAGAGCTAGTCGTGCTGCAGTGTGTTAGCGGTTATCCAGCTCCCGCGGAAGAATATAATCTTGCAACGATACCCGATATGGCAGAGCGATTTAATGTTATTGCTGGCCTGTCCGATCATACTATAGATAACACGACTGCAGTAGCTTCAGTCGTACTCGGTGCATGTGTGATTGAAAAGCACGTCACGCTGGATCGTAACGGCGGGGGGCCAGATGATAGTTTTTCGTTAGAACCTGCTGAGTTGACAGCGTTGTGCCGCGATGCAAAAACAGCCTGGAAAGCACTGGGACGCGTTAACTACGAACGTAAAGAGAGTGAAAAAGGTAATGTTAAGTTCCGCCGTTCACTTTATGTTGTGAAGGATGTCAAGCAAGGTGAAAAACTGACGAGTGAAAACGTTAAGAGCATTCGTCCTGGATTTGGTCTTGCACCAAAACATTATGAAGAGGTCCTTGGTAAGACTGCAAGTCAAGATCTTAAAAAGGGGACCCCGCTTCATTTGAAATTTATTAAAAATTAGAATTATTTTTATGAGATCTATTTTTAATAAACTATTCCCCCTCTCTTTAAGAGGGGGAACATTAGCCAGTAAGTTTATTCTAATAATATTTATTAGCCGCTATTATAACTTGTCAAACTTAGGCGAATACGCCTTAGTTGTTGCAGGGGTAAGTTATGTTGGTTACTTATTGGGGTTCGATTTTTATACATATTCTTCACGGAAAATAATTGGTGCATCAGAGACAAAACAAGCTTCATATATAAAAAATCAGTTCTCTCTATATTTCTTGCATTATTCATTAATGGTTTTGTTTTTACTAGTGGCTATTATTATTTCGCCACCATGGATAAACTTGGCTATCATTTTTGTCGCACTAATTATCTTAGATCATTGCTCGCAAGAAGTAATGCGATTGTTGGTGATATATGAACATCCATTGAGCGCAAACGTTCAATTCTTTATACGTAACGGGCTTTGGGTATATATTTATATACTTTTTGTATTTATTAATGGTCATACTGATTTCGATTATATTTGGTTTTTTTGGATAGCAGCAGAGATCATAAGCCTACTATTTGCTGGGGTAATATTAAAAAAAATACCATTATCATTGATTTTTAGATCTGAAATAGATTGGAAATGGGTTATTTCAGGCATAAAGGTTTGCTTGCCATTACTAATTTCAACTTTATCCCTAAGAGGGATATTCACTGCAGATAGATATATCCTTGGATTATTCGATAGCAAAGAGGCAGTAGGGATATATTCCTATTTTTCCAGTTTTTCTTCATCAATAATGGCATTCGTTGATGCTGGTGTTGTTATGCTTTTCTATCCGAAATTAGTAAAATACGCTAAAGAAGGAAATAATGAAAAATTTATTAGTACAAAGAGAAAATTCCTGCGGTATTTGATTTTAACAAGTGTTATTATATCACTTATTCTAGTTTTTTGCGTTCCAGTGCTTTCTGAGTACTCAGGTAAAAAAGATTTTTTAAATTCATTACCTTTATTTTATGTTCTTATATCTGGTTCAGTGATTTATTGCATATCACTAGTATATCATTTTGAATTATATGCAAAAAATAACGATAAAGCTATTATTATATCTGGCGTGACTGCATTTTGCGTTTCAGTTTGTTTAATGTTTATTTTAGGTTATCTCTATTCATCGCTTGGAATAGCTGCAAGCCAACTTGTAGGCATAATAATACTATTCTTGGCCAAATCAAAATATTGCAGGTTAGGGTAAATGGCCAATTTAATAGTTATTTCTGGAGTGCTAAATGAAAGTCATTTGGTTTACGTTTCCTCGTATATCCATAAATTAAGATTGGAGCATAATGAAGATTTCAAAGTATGCTACGAAAATAATAAGCGATTCTTATCGAATAAAAAAATCGATCCAACTTTAATTGCAAAATGGTTAGGAAAGGTTGAACTTTTTGAACAGGGTGAAATTGTACGTGCCGGTCCTTACAAAAAAATTATTCATATATTCATAGGTTCAGTTGGTATTAAACCAGCTATATTGATGCGTTTACACAATATTACCTCATCTATTTCTAACGTTGTTATTGATGAAGGGATCGGTTCTGTAAATGACATTGATGCCATGGCAAAAGTTTACATGCGTGAACGGAGCCCTAACCTGATAAAAGCCTATCTATACGCATTAATATACACATTTGTTAAAAGAGGATTTCTTGCTAAGAATATATGGAAACTCTTTTATGGTCAAAAACCAAATAAAGATATTATTGATTTTATAAAAGAACACTGCGAGCCAAAAGAGATACCAACAACGAGTGGGTATTTGCTTTTGTTAACGCAACCATGGGTGAAGCTTGGTGTTCTGAATAAGCAAGAATATGAGGATTTTCTAAAGCAACTTATAAGGGGTTTAGATGGTTTAGGTATAAAACTTATAATCAAGGCACATCCTTCAGAAGATTTGTTTTTTTATAAAAATATAGGAGTTGAGATATTCGACACATTAACACCGGTTGAACTTTGTTTTGACTCCCGGAATTGCCGTGCTGTACTTGGTTTTAACAGCACATCACTTATTCTTCTAAATATAATATATCAAGTCCCAACATTCAGATTAAGCTTTGACAAACTTGATACTAAAGTCAGCTGCTCAGAGTTGCAAGAGTCACTATTTGATAAATATTCAAGTCCTCGCATGAGTTTAACCGAAATTTTAAATGTTCTGTGAGTGAGCGCCAATATGCCCATTTTTATTGTTTTTATTATTTCTTTTTCAATATGGTGCTTAAATATATTAGGTATTGAATCCTGGTTTTTGAATATAACATTCATGTTTTCATGGTTCTTAATCATTTTATTATATTTAAAAAATAAAAAAGAAGAGTCAGCCCTTAATATAATAATGATTTATAGTATGAGTGTCGGGATTGTATGTTGTGCTATTGTTGAAAGTGGAGCATATCTATCTGAAATTAGAATGTACGGCAAGTTAAGTGGAGCCACAGTTCGTGTTGGGTTTACGGCATTAACTTTCTTATTAAGTGCGATCATTTTTACTGTCATACTAAATAAAAAAATCCAGCCGATCTACACAATGGATCGAATCGTAAATAAAACATTAAATTCCGCGATTCAACTTATAATGATTGGATCATTTATAGGTCTTGCATTTCTTTATATAAAGTATGGAACTCCCAACTCAAATAGCATTGACCGTTTTGAATACTGGGATACTATTGCCCCATCTTGGGGGCGATACCTGCAATTTATGTTACTTCAGTTTTCATTTCTTTTAGGTATTAAATACACAGAAACAAAACACAAAAAGTATGTAATGTTACTTATCGCCTCTATATTTATGCAATTTATTGGTGGTGAAAAATTTACTGGTCCTTCGTTATCAATATTATTCTTTATGATACCGATAATGTATCATTCTAGGAATGATTTGGTCACATTGTTATTTAAGCCAAAGATTCTTGTTTTTGTGTTAATAGTCTTGATGATTTTTATTTTCTCAACATATCTGAGTTATTCCGCAATTTATGGTAATTCTTCCGATGGGATACGATATTTACTAGAAAGGATAGCATTACAAGCACAAGTTTGGTGGGCAATCGATTCTGTATCAGAACCGGTTAACCCAGATCTGAGTTTAATGTGGGTATTACACAATGCTTTTGGAGTGGAGAGTGATAACGGCATTTATGGTATGTATTATCTTATGCAACAAATCACGCCATCAGATGTATTTAGTAGGTTTTTAGAAAATGGTGTAAGATTTACAATGGGTGCTCCTGCAAATTATAATTTTTTCTTTGGAAACGCATTAGGTCCGATTGCGGCGATATTTTTCGGCTTTGTAGCCAGTTTTGGCGCATGGTTGATGAGAAATTCAATAATCATGAGAGACCTTTTCTTCGCTTTCATTGTAATTAAATATTATTATTTTATTATTCAAATTAGTATTATGTCCGATTGGTATTATTTCTTTACGGCTAAATTTATTGTTTTTACTCTATTCATAATTTTCTATTGTTGTGTAATTCAAAGGGTCAATTTCAAAAAATGGATAACCATATAAAATTTTCTATTATTGTTCCAGTTTACAATGTTGAGTTGTTTTTAGAAGATTGCCTCGATTCCTTAAAAAAAATAATGACAAATCAGTGTGAATGTATTTTGGTCAATGATGGTTCTACTGATAAATCAAGAGAAATAGCCGAGCAATTTTGTAGCATGAATGCTGGTTTTCATTGTCTGAATAAGGAAAATGGCGGGCTTTCTGATGCAAGAAATTATGGGCTGCAGCATGCGATTGGAGAATACATTATTTTTGTAGACTCCGATGATGTAGTCAGCCCAGTTTTAATTGAAGCAATTAATAAAGCTTTGGAGTGTACTAATACAGATGTCGTATATTTTAATTTTATAAAATTTTCTAATGACCTTTCTTTGAAAGGACTAGCTCAAAATGTTGAAGATATTTCAATAAAGTATTCTGATCGCAAAGATTTAGCTCGCATGCCTAATTTTGCGTGGGCACGAGTTGCTAAACGCAAAACTTATGATAACAATAAATTTCCAGTGGGTGTCATTTATGAAGATGTATATACATCTCCTTACATCACACAACATGCAGGCGTGGTTGCGTTTATTAAATCTCCTTTGTATGGCTATCGGAAAAGATCTGGTTCGATCACGACAATATCTGCTGAAAAACAATTCGAGTTGTTTGATGCTGTAGGTTTATTAAAAGAAAGGTATGAACGAAGAGAGATTGAATTTATCTTTTATTCTACTGCACTGGTTAACTTATCTCAGTCGTGTGTTGTAAGTTTAGTTCGTATTGACAACCCTTGTAAGCTTGTAAAATATAGAAGAGTAATAATTGAGGAATTTAATAAACTAACCTTTCGGGAAATCATAACAAGTTTATCTTGCTTTAAGTTTAAGATACTATCTATTGCATCAAAATATTCGATTGGTTTATATGTTATTGAAAAAATCCTGAGGCCAGTTGTTTTATTTTCTGATAAAAGGAATCACTGATGCCTCTTAAAATATATACAGTTAGTCACAAAGAATACACATTCCCTTTGCATGATGCATATAAGCCGTTGCAAGTTGGAACATCTAAAGATTCAATTGCTGAAAAATCATTGAGAGATTCTACAGGCGACAACATCGCCCATCTAAATTCATCATTCTGCGAACTCACCGCAGCCTATTGGATATGGAAGAACTCTCAGGAAGACATTGTCGGTCTCGCGCACTACCGTCGATATTTTGCATCATCAACTAGTAACCTGATGGTTAAGGGGAAGCGTATCGCCTCTCCTGAAGAGATGATGAACCTTCTGCAAAATGCTGATATTCTGGTTGCTAAACCACGTAATTATTATATTACGAGCATTAAAAGCCATTATATACATGCTCATCATGAATCGGATTACACTCAACTGCGAGATGAAATAGCGCGACAACAACCTGATTATCTCTCAGATTTTGATGATGTTATGGGGGGCACTAAGATCAGCCTGTACAATATGTTCGTCTGTAAAAAAGCATTGATAGATGAATATTTTGTCTGGCTCTTCCCACTATTGTTCGCGCTTGAACAAAAAATTGCTTATCAGAATTATGATGCGTACCAAAAACGCGTCTTTGGGTTTATGGCAGAAAGACTTTTCAATGTGTGGCTTCATCATCAGCGCAATCGACTGAGGATTAAATATATGCCGGTGGTCAATATTGATGGTGAGAACCTCCTTCTGAAGGGGATTGGATTATTAAAACGACATTTTTGGGGAACAAAATGACAGTCGCTATTGTTGGTGCAGGTATCTCTGGGGCCGTTATCGCCAGGCTGTTAGCTGAGCAAGGAATATCATCCGTTGTTTTTGATAAGCGCTCGCATATTGCAGGAAACTGCCATTCTGAACGTGATCCGCAGACTAATGTCATGCTGCACGTCTATGGTCCGCATATCTTCCACACAGATGATAAAGAAGTCTGGGACTTCGTAAATGCTTATTCTGAATTCATGCCTTACACAAACCGCGTAAAGGCTGTTTACAAGGGCAATGTCTATCTGCTGCCTGTTAACCTGCACACCATTAACCAGTTTTTCAATAAAACGCTACGTCCTGACGAAGCTCGGGCGTTTATTGAATCAAAAGCGGATAAATCAATTGTCGATCCGCAAAACTTTGAAGAACAAGCAATCAGCATGATTGGCCGTGAGCTCTACGAGGCGTTCTTCAAGGGATACACGCGCAAGCAATGGGGCGTTGAACCAACGGAATTGCCTGCCAGTATTTTGAAGCGTTTGCCGCTGCGCTTCAATTACAACGACAATTACTTTAATCATCAGTATCAGGGCATGCCTAAAGAAGGCTATACCGAGATGGTCGCAAAAATTCTCGACCATGAGCTGATTGAGGTCAGAACGGATACTGAGTTTTCTGCGGCAGAAAGCACTGCGTATGAACATGTGTTCTGGTCAGGAGCCCTGGATGGATACTTTAACTTCAGCGAAGGGCGGCTTGGCTATCGCACATTGGACTTTGAAAAATTCTCCGCGGAAGGCGACTATCAGGGTACAGCAGTGATCAACTATTGTGAAGAAGACGTACCTTATACTCGTATCACCGAGCATAAGCATTTTTCACCTTGGGAATCACACGAAAATACTACCTGCTATCGTGAGTTTAGCCGTTTTTGTACCGAAAACGATGTGCCTTATTACCCGATTCGTATGGTAAAAGAGAAAGAATTATTAAACCGCTATCTCGACAAGGCCATGGCACTCCGTAATACAACTTTTGTTGGCCGTCTGGGTACCTATCGCTATCTTGATATGGATGTCACTATCCGCGAAGCTATTGATGTGGCAAACAAATATCTCGAATGCCAAAAAAATCAGGAGCCGATGCCTGTATTTAATATAAATCCGCGATAAAATCAGGTGTGGTCATGGATACGGATAATTTTTTGAATAAATATAACCCGTTGCTATGCAAATTTTTTCTGGCGGCCTCGGATTTTATATTTTTTAACGTTTCACTCGCACTTTCAATTGGTTGTGTGTATTGGATTTTTAACGATCTCTATCGTTTTATCCCCGATAACCAACTTGAGATGCGTATCATTTCCCACATCATATTAAGTATAATTTGTGTGGGATGGTTCTGGGTTCGGTTGCGGCATTATTCCTATCGAAAACCATTTTGGTTTGAATTAAAGGAAATTATCCGTACTATCGTAATTTTTGCTGTTTTTGACCTGGCGCTTGTTGCCTTTTCTAAATGGCAGTTCTCACGATATGTGTGGGTTTTTTGCTGGACCTTTGCCTTAATCCTGCTTCCATTCTTTAGAGCCATGACGAAGCATCTTCTTAATCGTCTTGGTATCTGGAAGAAAAAAACCATCATCATGGGAAGCGGAAGCAATGCTGTTGAGGCTTACTTCGCGTTGCAGAGCGAAGAAATGCTCGGTTTCGATGTCGTGGCTTTCTATGATGAAGAATCTACGGAATCGATGCTCCAGGGACTGCCTGTTTTGCGTGACCCCGAAATTCTTTGGCAGATGAAGAAAACAGGGGATATTCATTTCATCGTCGCATTTGAAATGGAAAACAGCGATAAGACCCTAAACTGGTTGCGAGAACTGTCAAAGAAAGACTGTCGTTCTGTTACGGTGATACCTTCTTTACGAGGTTTACCGCTATATAATACCGATATGTCATTTATCTTCAGCCACGAAGTTATGCTTCTTCGAATCCATAATAATCTGGCGAAGAGGACTTCTCGTTTCCTGAAACGCACATTCGATATTGTTTGTTCGTCACTGATCATCCTGGTTGCGTCACCTTTGCTTATTTATCTCTGGTATAAAGTGACACGTGATGGTGGCCCGGCAATCTATGGACATATGCGCGTCGGGCGACATGGTAAGCTTTTCCCATGTTATAAATTCCGCTCTATGGTCCTGAATTCACAGGAGGTTTTGCAAAAGCTTCTTGATTCGGATCCGGCGGCTCGTGAAGAGTGGGATCGTGATTTCAAGTTAAAAAATGACCCCAGGATCACTTCGGTAGGTCGGTTTATTCGGAAAACTAGCCTTGATGAACTGCCTCAGTTATTCAACGTCCTTAAAGGGCAAATGAGTCTGGTTGGGCCGCGTCCTATTATTTCTGAAGAACTGTCTCGATATGATGATAATGTCGATTACTATCTGATGGCGAAACCTGGCATGACAGGTTTATGGCAGGTGAGTGGCCGTAATGATGTTGATTACGATACGCGCGTCTACTTTGACTCCTGGTATGTAAAAAACTGGTCGCTCTGGAATGATATCGCGATTCTGTTCAAAACTGTGAAGGTCGTTCTTCATCGTGATGGTGCATATTAATGCACCAATACGCGGGTTTTATATGGTTTAAGACCATTCTAAATAAGACATCTATTGCTACCTTCTGGACTCTAACCTGAGTTAACATGTTCTTCACTTTACCCGCCGGCTCCTTTACGGCGGGGTATCCACACCTGACAGGAGTATGTAATGTCCAAGCAACAGATCGGCGTTGTCGGTATGGCAGTGATGGGGCGCAACCTGGCGCTCAACATCGAAAGCCGTGGTTATACCGTCTCCGTTTTCAACCGCTCCCGTGATAAGACCGAAGAAGTCATCGCTGAGAATCCGGGTAAGAAACTGGTTCCTTTCTATACGGTTAAAGAGTTTGTTGAATCTCTGGAAACGCCTCGTCGTATCCTGTTAATGGTGAAAGCGGGCGCAGGTACCGATGCAGCCATCGATTCCCTGAAACCTTATCTGGACAAAGGCGACATCATCATTGATGGTGGTAACACCTTCTTCCAGGACACCATTCGTCGTAACCGTGAACTCTCTGCTGAAGGTTTCAACTTCATCGGTACCGGTGTTTCCGGTGGTGAAGAGGGTGCGCTGAAAGGCCCATCTATCATGCCTGGCGGCCAGAAAGAAGCGTACGAGCTTGTTGCGCCAATCCTGACCAAAATCGCTGCGGTTGCGGAAGATGGTGAGCCGTGTGTGACCTATATCGGTCCGGACGGTGCAGGCCACTATGTTAAGATGGTTCACAACGGCATCGAATACGGCGATATGCAGCTGATTGCTGAAGCCTACTCTCTGCTGAAGGGGGGCCTGAACCTCTCAAACGAAGAACTCGCAGAGACCTTTACCGAGTGGAACAAAGGCGAGCTGAACAGCTATCTGATCGACATCACCAAAGATATCTTCACGAAGAAAGATGAAGAGGGTAAATACCTGGTCGATGTGATTCTTGACGAAGCGGCGAACAAAGGTACCGGCAAATGGACCAGTCAGAGCTCTCTGGACCTGGGCGAACCGCTGTCTCTGATCACCGAATCCGTATTTGCTCGCTACATCTCTTCTCTGAAAGATCAGCGCGTTGCGGCTTCCAAAGTGCTGTCTGGTCCGCAGGCTAAACCAGCTGGTGACAAAGCGGAATTCGTTGAGAAGGTTCGTCGTGCTCTGTACCTGGGCAAAATCGTCTCTTACGCGCAAGGTTTCTCTCAGTTGCGCGCGGCTTCTGACGAAAACAGCTGGGATCTGAACTACGGTGAAATCGCGAAGATCTTCCGTGCAGGTTGCATCATCCGCGCCCAGTTCCTGCAGAAAATCACCGATGCCTATGCTGAAAATGCAGGTATCGCGAACCTGCTTCTGGCACCTTACTTTAAGAAGATTGCTGACGAATATCAGCAGGCGCTGCGTGATGTGGTTGCATACGCTGTACAGAATGGTATTCCTGTGCCGACCTTCTCCGCTGCAGTGGCGTACTACGACAGCTATCGCGCTGCCGTACTGCCTGCCAACCTGATCCAGGCGCAGCGTGACTACTTCGGTGCGCATACGTATAAACGTACGGATAAAGAAGGTGTGTTCCACACCGAATGGCTGGATTAATCTAATTAGTTCTGCCATTCCATCAAGCCCGGTAGCGATACCGGGCTTTTTTATCTCGCCAAGTCCACTCACTTTTGAACGGAATAGATTGCGTGAAAATTCTCGTCACCGGTGGTGCCGGTTTTATCGGTTCCGCGGTTATCCGACATATTATTAATAATACTCAAGATTGCGTTGTTAACGTTGATAAATTGACCTATGCCGGTAATCTGGAATCCTTGCGTGAAGTAAGCGATAGTGACCGCTATGTTTTTGAACATGCTGATATATGCGACAAAATTGCAATGGAAAAGATTTTTGCCGCTCATCAACCCGATGCAGTAATGCACCTGGCGGCAGAAAGCCATGTTGATCGCTCTATAACTGGGCCAGCTGCATTTATTGAAACAAATATTGTTGGCACTTACGTCCTGTTAGAAACGAGTCGCGCTTACTGGTCTGCACTGGATGAGCGGGCTAAATCGACATTTCGTTTTCACCATATTTCAACAGATGAAGTTTATGGCGATTTACCCCATCCTGATGAGCATCACAGCTCCTCTTCGTTACCGCTCTTTACCGAAAAAACAGCGTATGCGCCAAGCAGTCCCTATTCCGCATCAAAAGCATCAAGCGATCATTTAGTTCGTGCATGGATCCGCACCTACGGACTGCCGGGGATTGTCACTAACTGCTCCAATAACTATGGTCCTTTTCATTTCCCTGAGAAATTAATTCCACTCGTCATCCTTAATGCTCTCGAAAATAAGACATTACCTATTTATGGCAAAGGTGACCAGATCCGCGATTGGCTATATGTTGAAGATCATGCACGTGCGTTGTATACCGTTCTGACAACAGGTAAAACTGGCGAAACATATAATATTGGCGGCTACAACGAGAAGAAAAATATTGAGGTAGTTCATACAATATGCGATCTGCTGGATGAAATTGTACCTAAAACAACCTCTTATCGGGACCAGATCACCTACGTAACCGATCGTCCTGGACATGATCGTCGTTATGCCATTGATGCCCGTAAAATTACAGCTGAACTAGGTTGGAAACCTCAGGAGACGTTTGAGAGTGGCATTCGAAAAACAGTCGAATGGTATTTGAACAACCAGGAATGGGTTTCTAATGTTCAAAGTGGTGCTTACAAAAGCTGGATTGAGCAGAATTATGGAGAGCGCAAGAAATGACGAAGCGTAAAGGTATCATTTTAGCTGGCGGTTCTGGTACGCGTCTTTATCCCGTAACGATGGCGGTAAGTAAACAGCTCCTGCCAATTTACGATAAACCGATGATCTATTACCCGCTTTCTACGTTGATGCTGTCGGGTATCAAGGACATTTTGATTATCAGCACGCCACAAGATACGCCTCGTTTCGAACAATTGCTGGGGGATGGCAGCCAATGGGGATTGCGTCTGCAGTATAAAGTACAGCCGAGTCCTGATGGACTGGCGCAGGCCTTTATTCTGGGTGAAGAATTTATCGGTGATGACAATTGTGCTCTGGTGTTAGGTGACAACATTTTCTATGGCCATGATTTACCCAGATTACTCGAGGATGCAGCCAGCCAGGAAAAAGGCGCGACCGTTTTTGCCTATCATGTCAGTGACCCGGAGCGTTATGGTGTCGTTGAATTTGATAAAGAAGGTGTAGCAATTGGCATTGAAGAAAAGCCTGAAAAGCCGAAGAGTAATTACGCGATAACCGGCCTCTATTTTTATGATAATGATGTTATTGAGATGGCCAAAACCTTACGCCCGTCGGCACGTGGTGAGCTTGAAATAACAGACATCAATCGTCTTTACATGCAGAAGGGACAATTGTCGGTAGCGATGATGAGACGCGGTTATGCCTGGCTTGATACCGGAACACATCAGAGTATGATCGAGGCGAGCAACTTTATTGCCACTATCGAAGAACGGCAGGGGCTGAAAGTATCCTGTCCTGAAGAGATTGCTTTCCGTCGGGGATTCATCAATGCGGAGCAGCTTCAGTTGCTTGCCGAGCCATTAAAAAAGACGGGTTATGGTCAATATCTACTAAATCTCATTAAGGGATTAGTCTGATTTGAGCTCAACTGGTAATTTTCTTTTTTTTTAGCTCGGATAGTCGTCAAATGCAGCGTTGATGCTGGTGTAAAGGCGACTAACATGGCGTTTGGATGGTTCCTGATACGGAGAAATAGCCCTTGCCTGGCAGGGTGTGAATCTTGACAGGGAATTGGCATTAGCGCTAAAAATCCACCAGTTAATCATTGTGGTGGGCCTTTGAATGTCACCAGAAACTCATACTGAAGAAGTCAAGTAAATGAAAATAACAATCTCCGGAACAGGCTATGTTGGACTCTCGAACGGTATTCTGATTGCCCAGAACCATGAAGTGGTTGCGCTGGATATCGTGCAGTCCAAAGTGGATATGCTCAACCAGAAGAAATCGCCAATTGTTGACAAAGAAATCCAGGATTATCTTACTCATAAAGAACTGAATTTCCGCGCTACTACGGATAAAGAAGATGCCTACCGCGATGCGGATTACGTCATCATTGCCACTCCTACCGACTACGATCCGAAAACGAATTATTTCAACACATCCACTGTAGAAGCGGTCATTAAAGACGTTATCACAATCAACCCGAACGCGGTGATGGTGATTAAGTCAACCATTCCGGTAGGTTTCACTAAATCCATTAAAGAAGAGTTGGGCATCGATAACGTCTTCTTCTCGCCAGAGTTCCTGCGCGAGGGCAGGGCGTTATACGATAACCTGCATCCTTCCCGTATCGTGATTGGTGAGCGTTCTGAACGTGCTGAGCGCTTTGCTGCCCTACTGCAGGAAGGAGCAATTAAGAAAGATATTCCGGTACTGTTTACCGACTCCACTGAAGCGGAGGCGATTAAGCTTTTCGCAAATACCTACCTGGCAATGCGTGTCGCTTACTTCAACGAACTGGACAGCTACGCTGAGAGCCTGGGTTTGAACACCCGCCAGATTATCGAAGGCGTTTGTCTCGATCCGCGCATTGGTAACCACTATAACAACCCGTCATTTGGCTACGGTGGTTACTGCCTGCCAAAAGATACCAAGCAGCTGCTGGCCAACTATCAGGCTGTGCCAAACAACCTGATTTCAGCGATTGTGGATGCCAACCGCACGCGTAAGGATTTCATTTCTGATTCCATCCTCGCGCGTCAGCCGAAAGTGGTGGGTGTATATCGTCTGATCATGAAGAGCGGTTCCGATAACTTCCGCGCCTCGTCCATTCAGGGGATCATGAAGCGTATTAAAGCGAAGGGTGTTCAGGTCATTATTTATGAACCTGCAATGCAGGAAGATGAGTTCTTCCATTCACGCGTGATTCGCGATCTGGATGCATTCAAGCAGGAAGCGGACGTGATCATCTCTAACCGCATGGCAGCAGAACTGGCAGACGTGGCGGATAAAGTGTATACCCGAGATCTGTTTGGTAGCGACTGATATTTGCGTTAAGCACGTAAAAAACCCGGCCAGTGTGCCGGGTTTTTTGTTTTAGACGTTGTAGAAAGCGCGATACCAGTCCACGAAGTTTTTCACCCCGTCTTTGACTGAGGTCTGCGGTTTAAAGCCAATAACGTCATACAACGCTTTCGTATCCGCGCTGGTTTCCAGCACGTCACCTGGTTGAATCGGCATCATGTTTTTCTCTGCTTCTCTGCCGAGTGCTTCTTCCAGCGCCGTAATGTAATCCATAAGCTCAACCGGAGAGCTGTTACCAATGTTATAAACGCGATAAGGCGCGGAACTGGTCGCCGGCGAACCGGTTTCGACAGTCCAGTTTTCATCAGCCTGAGGGATGACATCCTGTAGGCGCAGAATAGCTTCGGCGATGTCATCAATATAGGTAAAGTCGCGCTTCATCTTGCCGTAGTTGTAGACATCGATGCTTTTGCCTTCGATCATCGCCTTTGTAAACTTAAACAGCGCCATGTCCGGACGTCCCCACGGGCCATACACGGTAAAGAAACGCAGACCAGTGGTCGGCAGGTTATACAGATGGGAATAAGTATGCGACATCAGCTCATTGGCTTTTTTGGTCGCCGCATACAGTGACACCGGGTGATCTACGGAGTCGTCAGTGGAGAACGGCATCTTGCGGTTCAGACCATAAACGGAGCTTGATGAGGCATACAGCAGGTGCTGTACCTTGTTATGGCGACAACCTTCCAGCACGTTAAGGTGACCGACCAGGTTAGCATCCGCATACGCGTGCGGATTTTCCAGCGAGTAACGCACACCTGCTTGTGCGGCCAGATGTATCACGCGATCAAACTTCTCAGAGGCAAACAGCGCTGCCATGGCTTCACGATCGGCTAACTCCATCTTGTGGAAGGTGAAATTCCCGGATTTCAGTAAATCCAGACGTGCCAGCTTGAGATTGACGTCGTAGTAGTCGTTCAGATTATCAATACCGACGACCTGGTGTCCGGCATCCAGCAAGCGTTTGCTGACATGCGATCCGATAAAACCTGCCGCGCCCGTAACCAAAAATTTCATATCTTCCTCGTTAACTCTTCGTTCTTGTCGATGCCTGAGACATCAGAATTGCTATATGATAGCGCGTTGGCCGCGAGTTATATAACCCATCTTTCCGATATAACTCATCGGATTCTGATAGAAAAATCGCTGGCAACAGATACACTATGTAGACATCACTTTTTTTGCCCTTTTTCATCTGTTAGGGATTGTATGACGCAGAACAACAATACTCCGGTTAATAGCAGTAATGGTCCGGAGCAAATTGATTTACTTGATTTAGTGCTACAGCTGTGGCGTGGAAAGTGGGTAATTGGCGCTTTTGTTGCTGTTTTTATCATCATTGCGGGTATTTACATCACCGTTGCAAAAGAAAAATGGACCTCGTCGGCGATTATTTCCCAGCCAGATGCGGCACAGATTGCCACTTATGCGAATGCACTGAATATCCTTTACGGTAGTGCTGCTCCTTCAATGCAGGATATCCAAAACCGTGCCATTGGCCGTTTCAATTCGTCGTTTTCTGCTTTAGCTCAGGCGCTCGAAAACCAGGAGATTCCAGAAAAACTGACCATCGATTCTAGCGTTAAAGGGCAAGCGTTGCCGTTGAGCGTCACGTATGAAGGTGAATCTGCTGAAGCTGCGCAGAAGCAGCTGGCGCAATACATTCAGCAAGTAGACGAGCAAACTGCGAAGGAACTTGCGCTCGATCTTAAAGATAACATTAAGCAGCAGATTACCACGCTAAATGACTCTCTTGAAAACCAGGAGAAAGTTGCTCAGGAGCAAAAAGATCTGCGTATCCAACAGATCACTGAGGCGCTTAAGAATGCGGAAGCGGCGAAAATTACCACCCCGCAGATCCAGCAAACTCAGGACGTGACTCAGGAAACCATGTTCCTGCTGGGAAGCGAAGCGCTGAAATCGATGATTGATAACGAAGCGTCTCGTCCACTGGTCTTCCCTGGTGCGTATTATCAGACCAAACAAAACTTACTGGATATTGAAAAGCTGAGCGTGAAGCCGGACACCATTCATGTCTATCGTTACGTCATGAAGCCGGATCTTCCTATCCGACGTGACAGCCCGAAAAAGGCCATCACGTTAATTCTGGCAGTCTTGCTCGGTGGGATTATCGGTTCTGGTGTGGTTCTCGGCCGCAACGCGTTGCGTAACTACAAACCAAAAGCCTGACTTGCAGATAAAAAAACCGGGGTAATTCCCCGGTTTTTTTATTTATGCCGCTTACGAAGATTCTCAATCACCGCCGTCAAATCCAGCTCTTGATCCTGCAGCAGCACCAGCAGGTGATACATTAAATCAGACGCTTCATTGGTCAGCTCTTCGCGGTCATGCACCGTCGCGGCCAGCGCGGTCTCAACGCCTTCTTCACCCACTTTCTGCGCAATACGCTTGGTGCCGCTTGCATACAGCTTCGCCGTATACGAGCTGGAAGGATCTGCCGTTTTACGCTCAGCTAGTAATTGTTCCAGTTGATACAGGAACAGCCACTGGTGGCTTGCCTCTCCGAAGCAACTGCTGGTGCCTTTATGGCAGGTCGGACCGATGGGGTTAGCCAGAACCAGCAGAGTATCGTTGTCGCAATCCGGCGTAATGCTAACCACATTCAGGAAGTGGCCAGAGGTTTCCCCTTTGGTCCACAGGCGCTGTTTCGTGCGCGAGAAGAAGGTCACTTTGCCGCTGTCGATCGTTTTCGCCAGCGCCTCCTGGTTCATGTATCCCAGCATCAGCACTTCACCGGAAACGGCATGCTGGACAACCACGGGCAGTAATCCGTCCGTTTTTTCCCAGTCCAGCTGCGCCTGTTGTTGCTCTGTTAACATACCCTGATCTCCACGCCCTGGTCGGCCAGGTACGTTTTTAACTCACCAATATTTATAATCTGTTTGTGGAACACGGAAGCCGCCAGCGCGCCGTCAACGTTCGCATCGCGGAAGGCTTCCAGGAAGTGTTCCATAGTGCCCGCGCCGCCGGAGGCGATCAGCGGTACGTGACAAACCGCACGCACTTTTTTTAGCTGTTCCAGATCGTAACCGTTACGCACGCCGTCCTGGTTCATCATGTTCAGCACAATTTCGCCCGCGCCACGTTTCTGTACTTCCTGAACCCAGTCCAGCGTCTCCCATTGGGTCACGCGGGTACGGCTTTCGTCGCCAGTATACTGGTTGACGTGATACTTGCCGGTGGCCGCGTCATACCAGGTGTCGATCCCGACAACAATACACTGCACGCCAAAGCGATCGGCCAGACGGGTAATCAGCTCCGGGTCGGCCAGCGCAGGGGAGTTGATTGAAATTTTGTCGGCACCAAAGGAGAGGATTTTCGCCGCATCTTCTGCAGACTTAATCCCGCCCGCCACGCAGAACGGAATATCAATCACTTCTGCGACGCGCGCGACCCAGCTTTTGTCCACCACGCGGCCATCGCTGGAGGCGGTGATATCATAAAATACCAGCTCGTCTGCACCTTCATCGGCATAGCGTTTTGCCAGTGGGACGATGTCACCGATGATCTCGTGATTGCGGAACTGCACGCCTTTTACGACCTGGCCGTCACGTACGTCCAGGCAAGGGATTATCCGTTTTGCCAGCATTGAATCGCCTCCGTCACAGTAAATTTTCCTTCCAGCAGGGCCCGGCCCACAATCACACCCTTGACGCCGGTCCCGCGCAGTGCGGCGATGTCGTTAATATCACCTATGCCGCCAGAGGACTGAAACGCCACCTGCGGATAGCGGGCGCAAACTTCTTGATATAAAGAAACGTTAGAGCCTGCCAGCGTGCCGTCGCGGGAGATATCCGTGCACAGCACGTGCTTCAGGCCAACGGGCAGATACATCTCGACCAGCGCTTCCAGCGTCACGCCGGAGTTTTCCTGCCAGCCGCTGACAGCCACCTGTTTATTACCCTGTTCATCAATACGCACGTCCAGTGCCAGCACCAGCGCGTCGGCGCCGAAGCGGCGGAACCAGCCTTTGACGGTCTCAGGATCTTTCACCGCGGTTGAACCGACCACCACGCGCGCCACGCCCGCGTCCAGCAGTGCCGCAACGTCATCTTCCGTGCGCACACCGCCACCAACCTGTACGGGGACATCCACGCCCGCCACCAGTTTTTTTAATAGTGGGATCTGGCGTTTTGCCGGATCTTTCGCGCCCGTTAAATCCACCAGGTGCAACACCTGCGCACCCTGAGCGGCATAATCCTGCAGGCGGGGCAGCGGATCGTTACCGTAGTCGCGCTGCTGGCCGTAATCACCCTGATGAAGACGAACAACCGTGCCGTCAATTAAGTCTAAAGCGGGAATAATCATCACATCTCCAGGAAGTTTTTCAGCAGCTGAGCGCCTGCGGCACCTGAACGTTCCGGGTGAAACTGCACGCCGAAGAAGTTATCTTTCTGCACTGCCGCCGTAAACGCCTCGCCATAATTGCACTGGGCGATGGTGTAGGGATTCACCGGCATGGCGTAGCTGTGCACGAAGTAGAAGTAAGAGCCATCCTCAATGCCGCGAAACAGTCTGTCACCCGCTTTCGCATAAACGCGGTTCCAGCCCATATGTGGCAGTGGTAAACCGTGATCGGCCATTTTTGGCACGTCTTCTTCAATAATACCCAGCAGTTCGACGCCGTTGCTCTCTTCACTACGACGGCCGAGCAGTTGCATACCCAGGCAAATCCCGAGCACTGGCTGGGTACAGGCTTTGATGAGATCGACCAGTTCACGCTCGTGGATCTGATCCATCGCCGCCTGCGCGGTGCCTACACCAGGCAGGAAGAGTTTGTCTGCGCGCAGCACGACGTCCGGGTCGCGGCTCACCACCGGCTCGTAGCCGTGGCGCGCAATGGCCGATTTCACGGAGTTCAGGTTGGCGCATCCGGTATCCAGAATCACCACATTCATTACAGCACTCCTTTTGATGAGGGCAGGGCGTCACCTTCCACACGAATTGCCTGGCGCAGGGTACGGCCAAAGGCCTTGAACAGGCTCTCCACTCGGTGGTGGTCGTTCTTGCCTTTGGTCTTCAGGTGTAGCGTCAGGCCCATGGTGTAGGACAATGAACGGAAGAAGTGCTCCACCATTTCGGTGCTGAGATCGCCCACGCGCTGGTAGGTGAAATCGGCTTTATATTCCAGGTGAGGACGACCGGAGATATCCATCGCACAGCGCGCCAGGCACTCATCCATTGGCAGAACAAACCCAAAACGGTTGATGCCACGTTTGTCGCCCAGGGCCAGCTTCAGCGCTTCGCCCAGCGCCAGACCGGTGTCTTCAACGGTGTGGTGATCGTCAATGTAGAGATCGCCTTTAACCGTAATCTCCATGCGGAAGCCGCCGTGGGTGGCAATCTGATCCAGCATGTGGTCGAAGAAACCCACCCCGGTGTGGATCTTGCTGCCGCCTTCGCGATCCAGCCACACCTTCACGTCAATCTGTGTCTCTTTGGTGTTGCGTTCTACGTGCGAGTAGCGGTCACGTTTGGTGAGCTGCTCGCCAATCTTCGCCCAGTTGAGATCGTCGCGGTTGTAGCGCAGCCCGGTGATGCCCATATTTTCGGCAAGCGTAATGTCGGTGGCGCGATCGCCAATGACATAGCTGTTGGCTTTATCCAGGACATCTTCCAGCAGATAGCGCTCTACCAGTTTCACCTTCGGCTTGCGGCAGTCGCACGCATCGGCAGGCAGATGTGGGCAAATCAGCACCTCATCAAATACCACCCCCTGAGAGGTGAGTACCTGCATCATCAGATTATGCGGGCCGTCAAAGTCGGCCTGCGGGAAGCTGTCGGTACCCAGACCGTCCTGGTTGGTGATCATCACCAGCTTATATCCGGCTTTCTGCAGTTTCAGCAGCACCGGGATCACGTCTGGTTCAAAAGCCAGTTTGTCGAAACGATCGACCTGAAAATCGGTTGGTGGCTCCGAAATCAGGGTGCCGTCTCGGTCGATAAAGAGGATCTTCTGGCTCATACTTTCTCCGCTTTCAGTGCGTCAATCACGCGCTGGCTCTCTGCACGGGTACCTACGGTAATACGCAGACAGCCGCTCAGAGAAGGTTGTTTATTTTGATCACGTAAGATAATGCCCTGATCCCATAAAGATTTAAATACGGCACTGGAGGCGGTAAAGCGAACCAGGAGGTAGTTGGTTTCAGAGTCGAACACCTGCTCTACGCAAGGGATCGCTTTCAGGGCGGTCACCAGGTACTGTCGTTCTTCCAGGATTTGTGCCACACGTTCACGCATCGCATTGATCCCTTGCGGGGTCAGGGCCTGAGCGGCAATGTCAGCCACGGGAGTAGAAAGCGGATACGGGGCGATCACTTTCAGCAGCAGGTCGATTACCTCTTTATTGGCCAGCGTAAATCCGCAGCGCAGACCTGCGAGCGCAAAGGCTTTCGACAGCGTACGCAGCACCACCAGGTGTGGGTACTCTTCCAGCCAGCCGGCCAGCGTCGCCTGAGGGCAGAACTCAATATAGGCTTCGTCGGCGACCACCAGTGCTTTGCCGCGGGTCATCTCCAGCAGGGTACGGATATCCTGAGGGTTGATAATTTGCCCGGTCGGGTTGTTGGGGCTACAGACAAAGACCACCTTCACGCCGTCCAGATTGTCGGCAATTCCCTGCAGGTCCAGCTGCCAGTTCTCCAGGGAGAGCACGTTACGGCACGCCACGCCAAAGGTTTCCGCGCTGACGCTGTACATGCCGTAGGTAGGCTGGCAATACATCACCGCATCTTTACCCGGCTCGCAGAACGCGCGGATCAACAGCTCAATGCCTTCATCCGCACCGCGGCTGACCAGCACCTGCTCCGGCTTCACGCCCGCATATTGCGCATAGTTTTCAATCACTGCTTTTGGCTGACACTCCGGATAACGGTTCAGCGTCTGCTGTGACAGCTCAAACTGTACCGCTGTCGGGAATTCGTTGGCGTTCAGCCAGACATCACCGTTGCCGCCCAGGCGACGAGCAGACTGATAAGGCGTCAGTCGACGGACATTTTCCCGCGCTAATTCTTCAATGTTCATGCTTGCTCCTTCAGGGCTGCAACGCGCAGCGTAACGGCGTTTTTGTGGGCGGTAAGGCGCTCGGCGGCGGCCAGCGTCTCAATGGTGGACGCCAGCGAGGCAAACCCTTCACGGGAGAGTTCCTGCACGGTCATGCGTTTCTGGAAATCGGCCAGACCCAGGCTGGAACAGGTCGAGGTGTAACCATACGTCGGCAGAACGTGGTTGGTGCCGGAGGCGTAATCGCCCGCGGACTCCGGGGACCAGTCGCCGAGGAAAACCGAACCTGCACTGGTGATGCTGTCGACCAGGTCGCGCGCGTTGCGGGTCTGAATAATCAGGTGCTCCGGGCCGTACTGGTTGGAGATAGCGATGCACTGGTCAAGATCGCGTGCCACAATCAGGCGGCTGGAGGATAACGCCTGGCGTGCCGTGTCGGCGCGGGGTAAATCGGCAAGCTGACGCTCTACGGCTTCACCCACGCGTTTGGCCATATCGGCATCTGGCGTCAGTAAAATCACCTGAGAATCCGGGCCGTGTTCCGCCTGGGATAACAGGTCAGACGCCACAAAATCCGGCGTGGCGCCGCTGTCGGCAATCACCAGCACTTCCGACGGACCCGCGGGCATATCAATGGCCGCGCCATCAAGACGCTGGCTCACCTGGCGCTTGGCTTCGGTGACAAAGGCGTTGCCCGGGCCAAAAATTTTGTCGACCTTCGGGATAGATTCAGTGCCAAACGCGAGGGCAGAAATCGCCTGTGCGCCGCCGACTTTAAACACTTCCTGCACGCCGCAGAGTTTTGCAGCATAGAGAATTTCATCGGCAATTGGTGGTGGGGAGCAGAGCACCACTTTCTGGCAACCTGCAATACGCGCCGGGGTGGCCAACATTAATACGGTTGAGAACAGCGGGGCGGAGCCGCCAGGGATGTAAAGACCCACCGAGGCGACCGGACGGGTCACCTGCTGGCATCGCACGCCCGGCAGCGTTTCCACATCAACGGTCTGCAGTTTCTGCGCGACGTGGAAGGTCTCGATGTTTTTCACCGCGACGGCCATTGCCTGTTTGATGTCTTCATCCAGACGATTGCTGGCATCAATGATTTCCTGTTCGGTAACCTTTAATGCATCAACTTCCGTTTTATCAAACTTTGCGCTGTATTCCCGCAGCGCGTCATCGCCACGGGTTTTGACGTTATTCAGGATCTCCGTCACGGTACGGGTGATGCTTTCGGAGGCGCTGATGGCCGGGCGCATTAACAGCTCGCGCTGCTGTTCGTCAGTACACTCATTCCAGGTAATGATAGTGTTAAAGCTCATGGCAATTACTCCATCATCTTCTCAATTGGCAGCACCAGAATGGAGCTTGCGCCCAGTGCCTTCAGTTTTTCCATGGTTTCCCAGAACAGCGTTTCGCTACTGACCATGTGCATCGCCACACGCTGCTGATCGCCCGCCAGTGGCAGAATGGTAGGGCGCTCAGCACCTGGCAGCAGGGCGATCACTTCGTCCAGACGTTCGGTTGGTGCATGCATCATGATGTACTTGGATTCACGCGCCTGAATCACACCCTGAATACGGGTCAGCAGTTTGTCGATCAGCTGCTGCTTGGCGTCAGCCATTTCGCCGTCACGCTGGATCAGGCACGCTTTGGAGCGGTAGATCACTTCCACTTCGCGCAGGCCGTTCGCTTCCAGAGTGGCACCGGTGGAGACGAGGTCGCAAATGGCATCCGCCAGGCCCGCACGCGGCGCGACTTCAACAGAGCCGTTAAGCAGACAGGATTTAAACTGCACGCCTTTCTGATCCAGATAGCGTTTTAACAGGTGAGGGTAGGAGGTAGCGATGCGTTTGCCGTTCAGCGCGGCCGGGCCATCCCAGGCTTCATCAACCGGTGTTGCCAGTGACAGGCGGCAGCCGCCGAAGTCCAGGCGACGCAGGGTGAAGTAACGCGGATCTTCACCCTGAGCGCGACGGGTCAGGAGCTCTTCTTCCAGCACGTTTTCACCGATGATGCCAAGGTCAACGACACCGTCCATTACCAGGCCCGGGATATCGTCATCACGCACGCGCAGAATGTCGATGGGCATGTTTTCAGCCAGGGCAATCAGGCGCTGGGTGTGCAGGTTGATTTTAATCCCGCAGCGGGCCAGCAGTTCGCGTGAATCATCACTTAAACGGCCTGATTTTTGAATAGCTATGCGTAAACGTGAGTTATCTAACATTCTGTGTTCCTCGTTAACCTGTTTTAATCTGTCTGAATTTGGTCCAAAAAAAAGCCCCCGGAAGAAGATCTTCCGGGGGCTTTTTCATGCGTTCATGCACCACTGGAAGATCCAAACGTCTTCCAGCACACATCGCCTGAAAGACTAGTCAGGATGATGGTGATGATGGTGGTGTTTAAATTGAACGCGTGTCATAAAAATTCTCGATGAATGCTTATTCATTTGATGTCTTTTAACCTAAACCAGTTGTATGACACATTGCAAGGGCTTTTTTTGATCATTAATTCATTTCATATTGATGCTATGAATTGTGTGTTCTGCTGCGCTGGCGTAGCCTTATGAGAGACGAGTGAGAGTCAGGAGAATTCACATGAAAAAGGTCGCGATTGTCGGTTTAGGATGGCTGGGAATGCCGCTGGCGATGTCATTAGCCGCGAAAGGCTGGCATGTGACCGGGAGCAAAACCACGGCGGATGGCGTGGAGGCGGCGCGCATGTGCGGTATTGATGGCGTCGAGCTGCGTCTTGAACCAGAGCTGGTATGTGATACTGACGATCTGGACACGCTGATGAATGTGGATGCGCTGGTCATTACGCTTCCCGCGCGTCGCAGCGGCCCGGGCGAATCATTCTATCTGCAGGCGATGCAGGAGATTGTCGACAGCGCACTGGCACACGATGTGCCGCGTATTATTTTTACCAGCTCAACCTCGGTCTACGGTGATGTTGAAGGTGTGGTGAAGGAGACTACCGAGCGCCGTCCTGTTACCGCGAGCGGAAAAGTGTTGAAAGAGCTGGAAGACTGGCTGCACAACCTGCCGGGAACGCAGGTTGATATCCTGCGTCTGGCGGGGCTGGTTGGCCCTGGGCGACACCCGGGACGCTTTTTTGCCGGCAAGTCTGCCCCCGATGGGCAACATGTGGTGAATCTGGTGCATCTAGACGATGTTGTCGGGGCAATTGAGCTCCTCTTACAGGCTCCAAAGGGTGGGCACATCTATAATATATGTGCACCCTCTCATCCTGCGCGAAGCACATTTTACCCGCTGATGGCGCGTCAGTTGGGTCTGGCGCCACCCGTTTTTGGTGAGACAAAGGACGAAAGCAAAGGCAAAATTGTTGATGGCAACCGCATTTGTCATGAGCTGGGTTTTGAGTATCAGTATCCCGATCCGCTGGTGATGCCCATGGCATAAGTCCTCCGGCGGAATCCCTCGCACACCGGAAGGGGGCGAACATGAAACCGCTGCTGGATGTTCTCATTATTCTGGATGCACTGGAAAAAGAAGGCAGCTTTGCGGCTGCCTCAGCGAAGCTCTACAAAACCCCTTCAGCGCTGAGCTACACGGTTCATAAACTGGAAAGCGATCTGAATATCCAGATCCTCGATCGCTCTGGCCACCGGGCCCGCTTTACCCGCACCGGACAAATGCTGCTGGAAAAAGGGCGTGAAGTGCTGCACACCGTCCGCGAACAGGAAAAACAGGCCATCAAACTTCATCAGGGCTGGGAAAATGAACTGGTGATTGGCGTTGACGATAATTTTCCGTTTTCCCTTCTGACGCCGCTGATTGAAGCGTTTTATCAGCGTCACAGCGTGACCCGGCTGATTTTCATTAATGGTGTGCTGGGCGGCTCCTGGGAGGCCTTGGTTCAGGGGAGGGCGGATATCATCGTCGGCGCATTACATGAACCTCCTCAACTGAGCGATTTTGGGTTTGCCCGCCTCGGGATACTTGAGCAAGTTTTTGCGGTTGCTCCGCATCATCCGCTGGCCCGGGAGCCTGAGCCCATTAACCGGCGCGTTATTAAAGGTTACCGTGCCATTGTGGTGGGAGACAGCTCGCGGCCGGAATGTGCCATATCGTCGCAGCTGCTTGATGAGCAGGAGGCCATTACCGTTTTTGATTTTAAAACCAAGCTGGAATTGCAAATTAGTGGGCTGGGTTGCGGCTATTTACCTCGCTATCTGGCGCAGCGATTTCTTGATAGCGGCGCGCTGATTGAAAAACAGGTTCTGGCTCAAAGCAGTAATGAATCGGTCTGGGTTGGCTGGAATGAACAAACGGCGGGGTTAGCCAGCGCCTGGTGGCGGGACGAAATTTTAGCAAATAGTGCTATCGCCGCTGTCTATACGCAGAGCAGCGTCCACAAATCAGCCAGTTAGCGCAGGAATATTTACAATGCCTTTGTAAAGTATTGCGTTTTGTATCTGATGTGGGGCAAAATGCGCCGCAGCAACCAAAGGAATAATCGACGATATAAAAGGCGTCGGTTATTTTTTTTTGCATGTATGAAACGAAACTAAAAACCAAGAGGCCGGGCTTCGTACCGGATAGATATTTACTAAAATCCGACAGTTGTTGTCGCTGAGGAAGAAAGAAATGGGGCAATTTTTCGCTTACGTGGCGGTTATCACCGTAAAGGAGAATAACTATGTCGCATAACGCAACTCCAAACACCTCTCGCGTGGAATTACGTAAAACACTTACGTTGATTCCGGTTGTTATGATGGGCCTTGCCTATATGCAACCAATGACGCTGTTCGATACATTCGGTATCGTATCAGGCCTTACTGACGGTCACGTGGCAACGGCGTATGCCTTTGCACTGGTCGCTATTCTCTTTACAGCGCTGAGCTACGGTAAACTGGTTCGCCGTTTCCCGTCTGCAGGCTCTGCCTACACCTATGCCCAGAAATCCATTAGCCCGGCGGTTGGCTTTATGGTGGGCTGGTCATCCCTGCTGGACTACCTGTTCATGCCGATGATCAACATTCTGCTGGCAAAAATTTACTTCGAAGCGCTGGTACCTTCCGTACCGTCGTGGCTCTTTGTTGTTGCGTTAGTGGCCTTTATGACCATCTCTAACCTGCGCAGCATTAAGACCGTGGCGAACTTCAACACCCTGATTGTTATTCTGCAAATGGGTATTGTTGCGGTTATTGTGGGTTTGATCATTTACGGTGTTTCTCACGGTGAAGGCGCGGGCACGCTGGTCAGCTCTCGTCCGTTCTGGTCTGAAGGGGCACATGTGGTGCCGATGATCACCGGTGCGACTATTCTGTGCTTCTCGTTCCTGGGCTTCGACGGTATCTCTTCTCTGTCTGAAGAGACCAAAGATGCAGAACGCGTGATCCCACGAGCCATTTTCCTGACTGCGTTGATTGGTGGCATGATCTTCATTGGTGCCTCCTACTTCCTGCAGCTCTACTTCCCGGATATCTCTCGTTTCAAAGAGCCGGATGCTTCACAGCCTGAAATCATGCTGTATGTAGCAGGGAAAACCTTCCAGTGGGGCGTACTGATCTTCTCCAGCGTTACCGTTCTGGCTTCTGGTATGGCTGCGCATGCTGGGGTTTCTCGCCTGATGTATGTAATGGGTCGTGACGGTGTGTTCCCAACCCGTTTCTTCGGCTACGTTCATCCGAAATGGCGTACTCCGGCGTGGAACGTGCTGTTGGTTGGCGCAATCGCCCTGATGGCTATTAAATTTGACCTGGTGACGGCAACGGCACTGATTAACTTTGGTGCGCTGGTGGCCTTTACCTTTGTTAACCTCTCCGTGATCTCGCAGTTCTGGATCCGTGAGAAGCGCAACAAAACGCTGAAAGACCACTTCAATTACCTGGTTCTGCCAATGTGCGGTGCGCTGACGGTCGGTGCATTGTGGATTAATCTGGAAGAGAGCTCTATGATTCTGGGGCTGATCTGGGGTGGTATTGGTCTGGTTTACCTGGCCTGCGTGACGAAGAGCTTCCGTAACCCTGTTCCTCAGTACGAAGACGTTGCGTAATACCGTGTCGGGTGGCGGCTACGCTTACCCGACCGACAAAACCCGTAGGCCCGCGTAAGCGCAGTGCCACCGGGCAAAAAAAACCGGAGACCATCGTCTCCGGTTTTTTTATCGCTGAATTTCAGACTATCTCTTGTACGTACTTGAACAGTGCTTTTAGTAGCGCCTGCTTCTCTTCATTCCCTTCGTATTGGCCGTAAAGCATCTCCAGCTCCTGTGCATACCCGTGCAGATATTCAGGCGTAAACACATTACGACGATGCTGCAGCCAGCGTTCCTGCTCAGCTTCATCCAGCGTGCCAGGATAGTTACGCGCGCGGTAGTTAAACATCAGCTTCTCAATGCGTTTATCCGCAAAGGTGATGTCCAGCGCGGGCAGGTTACGCGGTTCAGTTTGCAGGACGATGTTCATCGCAGCACGGTCGGCATCGCTGAAGAAGCCGTTATACAGCTGCGCATCCACGTTTTCGGACGGCACGAATGGCTCGGCTTCGGCAAATATGGCGACGACTTTCTCGCGCACCTGCGGATTTTCGCGCAGTATTTTAAGGTTATCCAGGCAGTGCTGGCGGTTGATCCCGAGCCTGTCGGCATCTTCCGGGCGCAGCGTATTGGCCTGCGCCAGCACGGGACATTTATTGATATGCACCAGTTTGACCGGCACCGCGGGCAGGTCTCCCAGCGCATCTTTCGGGGTATAGAGGCGCTCACGCAAGGTATCGCTGTCGAGCTCCAGCAGCGGGGAGATATCCCCGGCTAAATCCACCATGATGACCGCGTTACGGTTATCCGGGTGCCAGGCCAGCGGTGCCACCCAGCTGGTGTTGCCGCGCCAGGCACCAAACATGCCGGAGATATGCACCAGCGGTTTCATCTGCGGCACATCAATCAGCGTCATCAGTTTCTGCTTACTGCGATGACTCAACAGATACTCAAACAGTCGTGGTTGTGCGGTTTTAACGAGCTTCGCCATGGCAATGGTGGCGTAGACGTCGGCCATCGCGTCGTGGGCATTACTGTGCTCAATGCCGTTGGCGCGCGTCAGGTGCTCCAGCCGGAAGCTTGGCAATCCGTCTTCGTTCTCTGGCCAGTTAATCCCCTCCGGACGCAGGGCATAACAGGCACGCATGATATCCAGCAAATCCCAGCGCGAATTGCGGTTCTGCCAGCTCCAGGCGTAGGGATCGTAGAAGTTGCGGTAGAAGATGTTGCGCGTCACTTCATCATCGAAACGGATATTGTTATACCCGACCACGCAGGTATGGGGAACGGTGAACAGATCGTGGATACGGCGGGCGAACTCTGCCTCGTTAACGCCTTTTTCCCGCGCTTCCTGGGGCGTTATCCCCGTGACCATGACAGCGCCGGGCTGCGGCAGGTAGTCATCGGCAGGTTTGCAGTAAAAGACCTCTGGCTCACCAATAATATTGAATTCGTCATCAGTGCGGATGGCGGCAAACTGCGCCGGTCGGTCCAGCGCCGGGTGGGTGCCAAAGGTTTCGTAGTCGTGGAATAAAAAAGTCGGGCGTGCGGCAGAGTCAGACACCAGTAATACCATCCTGTTAAAAAGTGACGTCACTATGGTAAACGATCGTGAGGGACAGACCGAATAAAAAGCGCCGCCATGCTGCAAATTTGCGAGCGTGGTTCCGGGAAAAACATGCTTTCTGTCACATTTTTTTGCAATTAAGCCAGGTAACGACACCAGAACTCCCGTAAAAAGGTCATCGATTTTTAATGACCTGAGGATATACCGTTGAAACGCCGTCTGTTTATTGCTGTTTCTTTACTCGCTTCGAGTGTCTCATCTGCTTTTGCGGCCGATCCGCTGGATTTTTCGCCGCAGCCTCCGGCCATTCAGGCCGGCTCCTGGGTACTGATGGATTACACTACGGGTCAAATCTTAACGGCGGGCAACGAACATCAACAACGCAACCCGGCGAGTCTCACCAAGCTGATGACCGGCTACGTTGTTGACCGCGCTATTGATAGCCACCGCATTTCCCCGGATGACATTGTCACCGTCGGGCGCGACGCGTGGGCAAAAGGTAACCCTGTCTTTGACGGTTCGTCACTGATGTTCCTGAAAGAGGGGGACCGCGTTTCTGTGCGCGACCTCAGCCGCGGTCTGATTGTTGATTCCGGTAACGACGCCTGTGTGGCGTTGGCGGATCACGTGGCTGGTGGTCAGCCGCAGTTCGTGAAGATGATGAATGACTATGTGCAAAAGCTGAATCTGCGTGATACGCACTTCGAAACCGTTCATGGTCTGGATGCCCCAGGCCAGCACAGCTCTGCGTATGATCTGGCCGTGCTGTCCAGGGCCATCATCCACGGCGAGCCTGAGTTTTATCATATGTACAGTGAAAAGAGCCTGACCTGGAACGGGATCACGCAGCAAAACCGTAACGGTCTTCTCTGGGATAAGACCATGAATGTGGATGGTCTGAAAACGGGGCACACGTCAGGGGCCGGATTTAACCTGATTGCTTCCACCGTTGACGGCCAGCGTCGCTTGATCGCTGTAGTGATGGGGGCAGACAGTCCGAAAGGGCGTGAGGATCAGGCCCGTAAACTGCTGCACTGGGGACAACAGAATTTCGATACCGTGCAGATCCTGCATAACGGTAAAAAAGTGGGTACCGAGCGGATCTGGTACGGCGATAAAGAACAGGTGAACCTGGGCACCGACCAGGATTTCTGGCTGGCATTACCGAAAGCAGAAGTACCGAACATCAAGGCAAAATACGTGCTGGATACAAAAGAGCTGGAAGCGCCGATAGCCGCCCATCAGCGGGTAGGTGAGATCCAGTTATACGACCGCGATAAAGTGGTCGCTCACTGGCCGCTGGTGACGCTGGAGCGTGTTGATAAAGGTGGCCTTTTCTCCCGTCTGAGTGATTACCTGCACCACAAAATCTAACTTTTCTGAGCAGACTGGCAGGGTTGCGAGTCTGCTCACATAATAAACACTCCTCGATTGCCGATTATAGAAATTCTGCTTTATAGTGTATAAATATACAGTGATAAACGGAGGCAGTATGGACTACAGCATCAGGCAGGAAAAGAAACGTAAGATTGCCGGTTTTCACCTGGTCGGGCCATGGGAACACACGGTAAAACAGGGCTTTGAACAGTTGGTCATGTGGGTCGATGGCCGACACATTCAGCCGCTGGAGTGGGTTGCGGTTTATTACGATAACCCGGACGAAGTCCCGGCAGAAAAATTGCGCTGCGATACGGCCGTTACGGTACCGGATGATTTCGTTATCCCGGAAAACAGCGAAGGGGTAATGATGACGGAAATTGCGGCCGGAGATTACGCCGTCGCGAAAGCACGTGTTGAAAACTACGACTTCGCCACGCCGTGGTACCAGTTCTTTAACTCCCTTTTGCAGGACAACAAATTCCAGATGGCTCTGAAACCGTGCTTCGAGCGCTATCTCAATGATGGCAACGCCGACGGGTACTGGGACATCGAAATGTTTATCGCCGTAGAGCATAAAGCGGGGTAGTCCTGTTAAATGCAGGGTTTTTCAGCCGGGTGTGATCCGCCCGGCTGAAAACACAGTACAATTGTGATTTGCCGTGTAGCTGGAGAGCGGGTGTGCGTCCCGACAAATCATTAACGTCTTTCGAAATTCGGTTGTATAAACACTACCGCGTGGTTCATGGGTGCCGTATCGCGCTGGCATTCGTTCTGACGTTTGTGCTGGTCCGTTTACTGGATGTTCCTGAAGGAACGTGGCCGCTGATCACGCTGGTGGTCGTCATGGGGCCTATCTCGTTCTGGGGGAATGTTGTCCCGCGTGCCTTCGAGCGCATTGGCGGTACGGTTTTAGGCTCTGCTCTTGGGCTGATTGCCCTGAAGCTGGAGCTTATTTCATTTCCGGTGATGCTGGCCTGGTGCGGTGTCGCCATGTTCCTCTGCGGCTGGCTGGCGCTGGGTAAAAAGCCCTATCAGGCACTGCTGATTGGTATCACCCTCGCAGTGGTGGTCGGCGCGCCAGCGGGTGATATGACCACGGCACTGTGGCGAAGCGGGGATGTTATCCTTGGTTCACTGCTGGCGATGCTTTTCACTGGTATCTGGCCGCAGCGCGCTTTCCTGCACTGGCGCATTCAGATGGCAAATTACGTCACCGCTTTTAACCGCGTCTACCAGGCCGGTTTTTCACCTAATCTTGTCGAACGTCCCCGGCTGGAGAAGCACCTCCAGCAGATCCTTAATGACGTGGTCAAAATGCGCGGTCTGATTACCCCTGCCAGTAAAGAGACCCATATTCAGAAATCGATTTTCGAAGCTATCCAGACCGTGAGCCGTAATCTGGTCTGCATGCTTGAATTGCAAATCAACGCGCACTGGGCCTCGCGCCCCAGCCATCTGTTAATGCTGAACGCGCAGACGCTGAAGGAGACGCAACAGATGACGCAGCAAACCCTTCTGACCATCGCTCATGCCCTTTATGAAGGTAACCCGCAGCCCATCCTCGCAAACAGCGAGCGTCTGAATGAGATCGTTGCCGAACTGAAACAGCTGATCAACGAGCGACAGGGCGATAACGTAGCGGAAACCCCAATCCATGGTTACGTCTGGCTGAGCATGGAGCTGGCGCGTCAGCTTGAGTTGCTGTCGCATCTCATTTGCAGTGCACTGCGCAAATAAAGAGCAGCTATCGCCATATGTGACGGCTGCTGCTTCGATTCAGCATCAATTGGGGTTATGATAGTTTTAAACGATATACTCATTGTCATTCGCAGCCGCTGTCAGTAAGGTTATTGGTACAACGGTTGCTTTAACGAATCCGAATCTCACATTATCAGGGGTGTAAAAATGGAAACTACCAAGCCTTCGTTCCAGGATGTTCTGGAATTCGTCCGCCTGTTCCGCCGCAAAAACAAACTGCAGCGTGAAATCCAGGACGTTGAGAAGAAGATCCGTGACAACCAGAAACGTGTTCTGCTGCTGGATAACCTGAGCGACTACATTAAGCCAGGTATGAGCGTTGAAGCTATTCAGGGCATCATCGCCAGCATGAAGAGCGACTACGAAGACCGCGTTGATGACTACATCATCAAAAACGCTGAGCTGTCTAAAGAGCGCCGTGACATCTCCAAAAAGCTGAAAGTGATGGGCGAAATCAAAAACGCTGAAGCCAAAAGCGAATAATCGCTGCTGATTGCAAAAAAGGCTCTCTGGTGACAGAGAGCCTTTTTTATTACGCAGAGCGCGGCTGAAGCTGGTAGATCCAGGCCTTAACCTGATCACCTTCGGCGGTGGTCACCATGACCTCGACCCGATCGTAGCCGTCTTCAAATTCGTCCAGCATCGGCCAGTGTGCCTCAAGGTTACTGGAGATAAACAGATAACCCTCAACGCGTGGGCCATCGGCGTGCAGCACGATACCCGGAAAATCTGCCGCAGCGCCCCAGCCACGCGCATAAAATGTCCCGGTGACAAAACCGGCCTGCCATTCACCGCCGATGCTTTCGAGAATATGTGCATTTGAATGGCCTGGGCGTAACGTACCGTAGACAAACAAAGAGTCCATTTTTCCTCACCAGAAAAGCAAAAAGCCCGCTTTAAAAGCGGGCTTTTCAGAATGTGGCTCCTCTGACTGGACTCGAACCAGTGACATACGGATTAACAGTCCGCCGTTCTACCGACTGAACTACAGAGGAATCGTTGTGGAGGCTTATCTTAGCGGCGAAAAAACTTTTGTCAAACCTGATCTTAGTGATTAGCGATCGATTGCCGATTCTGTCATCAGTTTGTTGCAAATCCAGACATCTTTTTATGGAAAATACTTTGCAGGATGAGCTTTTCTCCCCCATCATTTGAAATGGAGTTTCAACTTTTCTCGCTAAGGTCCATTTTGAACGTTACTGCCACTCTCCGCCAGGCGATTATGCGCACGCCATGGTATGCAAAACGTAAAAGTTATCGTGTTCTGTTCTGGCGTGAAATCACCCCGCTTGCCGTACCTATTTTTCTGGAGAATACCTGCGTTCTGCTGATGGGGGTGTTGAGCACCTTCCTGGTGAGCTGGCTGGGTAAAGAGGCGATGGCTGGGGTCGGGCTGGCGGACAGTTTTAACATGGTGGTGATGTCTTTCTTTGCCGCTATCGATCTTGGGACCACGGTGGTGGTGGCCTTTAGCCTGGGCAAGCTGGATCCGAAGCGTGCCCGCGAAGCCGCCCGGCAGTCGCTGATGATCATGACCCTTTTTTCGATCATCCTGGCGGCGGTGATCCACTATTTCGGCAAAGAGATTATCGACTTTGTCGCGGGTGAAGCGACGAATGAAGTTAAGGATCTGGCGCTGACCTATCTGGAAATGACGGTCTTAAGCTATCCTGCTGCGGCTATCGCGCTGATCGGTAGCGGCGCGCTGCGCGGGGCGGGCAACACAAAAATTCCGCTGCTGATCAACGGCGGAATGAACATCCTGAATATCATGATCAGTAGCGTCCTGATCTACGGTGTTTTCTCCTGGGAGGGAATGGGGTTTGTTGGCGCAGGGCTGGGGCTGACAATCTCCCGCTACATTGGTGCGGCAGCCATCCTCGGGGTGTTGATGGCGGGGATCACGCCATCGCTGCGCCTCACGTTAAAAAGCTACTTCCGACCCTTTAACTTCGCCATTATCTGGGAAGTGATGGGGATTGGTATTCCTGCCAGTATCGAGTCGGTACTGTTCAACGGCGGTAAACTGCTTACCCAGATGTTTGTTGCCGGTATGGGGACAGATGTGATTGCCGGTAACTTTATTGCCTTCTCCATCGCCTCGCTGATTAACCTGCCGGGTAACGCCTTAGGGTCGGCCTCCACCATCATCACCGGTAAACGGCTCGGCAAAGGGCAGATAGGTCAGGCGGAGCGGCAGCTGCGCCATGTCTTCTGGCTGTCGACCATCGGTCTGACGATAATTGCGTGGGGGAGCGCGCCCTTTGCCGGGCTGATGGCCTCGTTCTATACCCACGAAGATGATGTTAAAGAGGTCGTTAAGATCCTGATTTGGCTCAACGCGGCCTTTATGCCGATCTGGGCGGCGTCCTGGGTACTGCCAGCTGGGTTAAAAGGGGCACGCGATGCCCGCTTTGCGATGTGGGTCTCTATGCTCGGCATGTGGGGTTGCCGCGTGGTAGCGGGTTATACGCTGGGTGTCATGCTCGGTATGGGGGTTGTCGGGGTCTGGCTGGGGATGTTCCTTGACTGGGCCGTGCGTGGGGCATTGTTCTACTGGCGCATGGTAAGTGGGCGCTGGCTCTGGAAATATCCACGGCACAATGCCTGACAAATGTGCGAAATGTTGAATAAATCGGCAAACGATCGGAAATCTGCATTCTGCCTTTGACAACACCGGGTAGCATCGATAATATGCGCCCCGTTCACACGATTCCTCTGTAGTTCAGTCGGTAGAACGGCGGACTGTTAATCCGTATGTCACTGGTTCGAGTCCAGTCAGAGGAGCCAAATTTGAAAAGCCTGCTTTTAAAGCAGGCTTTTTGCTTTTGTGCGTTCGGAAAATTTGCCCGGTGGCGCTGCGCTTACCGGGCCTACGGACGAGTAGGCCGGGTAAGGCGAAGCCGCCACCCGGCAATAAACCGCACTAATGTTTCACACGAATCGGCGCCGTCGCCTCCACCAGCCACGGACGCGCGTCGCTCTCCACCAGCGGTGACAGCGCTTCGCGCACCTGTTGATGATACTCATCCAGCCACTGCTTTTCCTGCTCGTTTAACAAATTGAGTTCGACTTGGCTGAGGTCGATTGGGATCAGCGTCAGCGAAGCAAATTTGCAGAATCCTGGAGAGCTTTCCACAATCTCCACCTGATTTTCAATGCGGATCCCATGGCTATCCGCCAGATAGTATCCCGGCTCGATAGTCATAATATTGCCCGCCACCAGCGGCCACGGGTTGACCTTTTTAGCGATGCGATGCGGGTTCTCATGGATAAGCAACTGATGACCCACGCCATGGCCCGTTCCGTGATCGAAATCCAGCCCCATCTCCCACAGCGGCCGACGCGCGAAGGCATCAAGCTGATGCCCCTGGGTGCCGGACGGGAACTGCAGGGTAATCAGCGACAGAAAACCTTTCAGCACGGCGGTGTAGTGTAAGCGCTGCTGTGGGCTGACCTTGCCCCACGCCAGGGTACGCGTGGCGTCAGTGGTACCGTTATGGTACTGACCACCAGAATCATTCAGATAAAAGTGGTCATGGCCGATGGGTTTGTTGCTGGCTTCGCTTGAGTGGTAGTGGCACATCGCCGCATTGCTGGACGAGGCCGAAATAGTCGCAAAACTTTGCTCAATAAAGCCAGGCTGCTGCTCGCGAAACGCGAGTTGCTGTGCCTGGGCCTCCAGCTCGGTCAGCGGCTGGCCTGCTGCCGCACGTGCGGGCACTTCACGGCTCAGCCAGGCCAGGAAATTGACCCACGCGGCACCGTCCTGATGATGACACTTCCGGTAACCCGCCAGTTCTACCGGATTTTTATTGGCCTTCATCAGCGTGATGGGGTCGGTGCGCCAGAGAATGTCACCGTGTGGCTCAATGGCAAAACGCAGAGCCACCGGCGCTGAATCGGCATCCACCATCACCCGTTTACCGTGAGAAAGGCGCTGGCAGCGTTCAATAAAGGCATCCTGCGGCGCAATGGTAAAAGCGTTTCGCACGCTATCAGGCAGGTTGCTTAGCTTATTGTCGTTAACGAACCACTCAACGCTACCGTCCCGACTGAGCAGGGCAAAAGAGAGCGGAACCGGGCTGGTGGGAATATCTGAACCGCGCACGTTAAGCAGCCAGGCGATGTTATCCGGCAGGGTCACGGCCAGATAATCGGCATTGTTGGCGGCCAGCACGGCGGCGACGCGCTGACGTTTATCTGCGCTGCTTTCACCACTGATTTCAACGGGCATCTCGCGGATAAGCCCCGCCGGAGCGGCAGGGCGATCGGTCCATAACGTATCAAACGGTGACTGGTTAAGCGGCACCATTTCGCACGGTGTCGCAGACAGCGTCTCATAATCGGCATTGGTCATCAGCAGCGCTTCAAAACCAATACGCGTGCCAGCTTCAACGTTGGCCGTCAGCCATTGTGCCAGCGGCTCGTTGTGCAGATGGTGGATCTCTACTTCATCCATGTTGACCTGTACGCGGGCCTGAACCTGATAGCGGCCATCGACAAAGAGCAGAGCCTTGTCTTTTAGCACCAGTGCCAGCCCCGCCGAGCCATCGAAGCCGGTCAGCCAGGCCAGTTTTTCATCATACGGCGCGCAGTATTCGCTCTGCCAGGCATCTGCGCGCGGGACGATCATCCCGTCGAGCTTATTTTCCTGTAGCCACTGACGCAGGGCCGATAACGGTGATGTGTTGTGCATTATTTTTCCTTATTGTTATCAGCGGAATGGCGGTTCGTTAAAGGTACGTAGCTTGCGTGAGTGCAGCCGGTCACCTTCTGCCCGCAGCAAATCAATGGCGCGAATGCCAATTTGCAGGTGTTCGGAGATTGCCCCTTCGTAGAACCGGTTTGCCTGTCCCGGAAGCTTGATTTCACCGTGCAGCGGTTTATCGGAAACGCACAGCAGCGTGCCGTAAGGCACACGGAAGCGATAACCCTGAGCGGCAATGGTGGCGCTTTCCATATCAATCGCCACCGCGCGGCTCAGATTGAAGCGCAGGGCAGAGGCGGAGTAACGCAGCTCCCAGTTACGGTCATCTGTCGTGACTACCGTGCCGGTACGCAGACGCTGTTTGACCTCTTCACCCGGCATGCCACTCACCTCTTTGGTGGCGTCGTACAGCGCGCGCTGCACTTCGGCAATGCTTGGGATCGGGATGTCCGGCGGGAGCACGGCGTCAAGCACGTGGTCATCACGCAGGTAGGCGTGGGCCAGCACGTAGTCGCCAATCAGCTGGCTTTCACGCAACCCACCGCAATGACCAATCATCAGCCAGACGTCCGGGCGCAGCACCGCCAGATGGTCGCAGATGGTCTTGGCGTTTGACGGACCCACACCGATGTTGATAAGCGTGATGCCCTGGCCGTCGGCGGTGATCAGGTGCCAGGCTGGCATCTGGTGCTTCTTCCATGCCAGATCGGAGATAGCCTGCTCAGGCGCTTCGGTTTCAGCGGTGATCCAGATCCCACCGGCGCAGGAGAGGGCGATATAAGGGCTCTCCGGGTCAAGGATCTGGCTACAGCCCCAGCGGACAAATTCGTCAACATAGCGGGTGTAGTTGGTAAACAGTACGAACGGCTGGAAATGCTCGGCTGGCGTCCCGGTGTAGTGACGCAGGCGCGCCAGGGAGAAATCCACCCGGCGGGCGTCAAAATGCGACAAGGGGGAAAACTCTGCCGGGTGATAAATGCCGTCGGCGGTCTCATCGCCAATCTGCGACAGCTCGGTCGTCGGGAAATGGCGCGTCAGCCCTGCGCTCATGGAGCGATCGAGCGTTAACGCCGAACCGTCAATCACGTACGGATAGGGGATTTCATGCTGTGATGGCTCAACGGCAATGTGCGCGCCGTAATCCTGATAGAGCAGAGTGAGTTGCTCCTCAAGATAAGGACGGAACAATGCAGGGCGGGTCACGGTGGTGCTGTAGCAGCCGGAGTGGGTAAAACGCGCGTAGGCACGGGTCTTTGGCGTGGTACTGGCGCTGCCGTCCCAGGTGACAGAGAGCGATGGATAAACAAAAAGGCCCTGGGTTCTGGCCTTTTCGTCGGGAAGTTTCCCTGTTTCGATGTACTCACTGATGGCGCTGCGCAGCGCATTGACGGACTGTTCGTACAGCGCGTCGAGTTTTTCCAGTGCCTGAGCCGGGGTCAGGCTGGAGCCCTTATTATTCATGTCTGTCTCCTTGTTCCACAGGTGTGCTGCTATACCCGATAGTATGTCACACGCCTGTGAAACAAAAGGGAGATCAGGGATGGTGTGTCTCTTTCATCACCAGCGCCGTGGCGGCCGACAGCAGGCAGCCTGCCAGCAGGTAGATCGCCACGCTGTGCCAGTTTCCGCCGGAGAACGTCACCAGCGCGGCGGCAATAAACGGCGTAAATCCGCCGCCCACGACGCTCGCCACCTGGTATCCTACGCCCGCCCCGCTGTAGCGGTAGCTTGCGCCGAACAGTTCGGTAAACATCGGTTGCTGCACGCAGACCACCATGTCATGGGCAATGTTGGCGAGCATAATGGCAAAGAAGACTATCCAGAAGACCGACTGTGCCTCCAGCGCCATAAAGAACGGCCAGGCGCTGAGGGAGCCAATCAGCGCACCGGTAATATAGACGCGGCGGCGGCCAAACCGATCCGCAAGCCAGGCGAAGCAGGGGATTGTCAGACAGCTGATCCCGCCCACCAGCAGACCGATATTCAGGAACAGCTCACGGGGGAGGCCGAGGTTCTGCGTGGAATAGTTGAGGGCAAACGCGGTGACGATATACATCGTCAGGAGCTCGCACAGGCGCAGGGCGATAATTTTCAGAAAAGCGCCAGGATGACGAATGAGCGCCTCCATCACCGGCAGCCGTTTTCTGGCAACGGGGTTTTCCCGCTGCTGTTCAAACTCGGCGGACTCTTCCATTCCGTTACGGATCCATAGCGCGGCGATAACCAGGACGATGCTGAAGATGAAGGGAATGCGCCAGCCCCAGCTCAGAAACTGCTCATCGGTCGTGAAGTGGCTGATAAGCGACACCAGCCCGGTGGAGAGCAACAGACCCACGCCGTACCCAACCTGAACACCGCTGCTGTAGAACGCCTTTTTATTTTTCGGTGCGCTTTCGACCGATAACAGCGCCGCGCCGCCCCATTCGCCGCCCACGGCAAAGCCCTGAATGGCGCGCAGGGTGACCAGCAGTACCGGAGCCCACCAGCCAATCGTGGCAAACGACGGCAAAATACCGATGAGCGCAGTGGCGATCCCCATCATCCAGACGGTGAGCATCAGCATGCGTTTGCGGCCAAGTCGGTCGCCAAAGTGGCCGAAGATCACCCCGCCCAGCGGGCGGAACAGGAAGCCGACGCCAAAGGTGGCAAACGCGGCGAGCGTGCCCATGGCGGGGCTAATTTGCGGAAAGAATTCGCGGTTAAACACCAGAGCGGCGGTGATGCCGTAGAGCAAAAAATCATACCAGTCCACGACGGCCCCCGCGAAGCTGCCAAAGGCGGCGCGGCGGGCACGGTTAAGGCAAGGGGTCCCCTCGCCGGGACGTGTGGAGATGAGGGTGGAGTCCATAGTTGTCCTGTCTGCACTGATTTTTTATTTATTGGTATAAGAAAAGGTTACTCACAAAGCCATCGTCATAGCGACGCGATCTATGAGACTACCGCGACGGGCGGCACGAGGAAACTGATTTTATTTCCTGATGGGTAATGCAAAGCGGCTACGCTATGCTTAGCAAATAGTGAAGCGACTAAGGAAGGGAATATGCGTCGTAGAAATGTGCTGGGCTGTCTGGCTGCCTTGCTCATAAGCCAGAGTGTCCAGGCGGTGAGTTATCCTTTGCCGCCCGCCGGGAGTCGGCTGGTGGGCAGCACGCAGGTTATTACCGTACCGGACCACAACACCTTACCGCTTGAAGCGTTTGCCGCGCAGCACGGGCAGGGGCTGAGCAACATGCTGGAGGCAAACCCCGGTGTTGATCCGTTTTTACCGCAATCCGGTACCCGACTGGTGGTACCTCAGCAGCTCATTCTTCCCGATACGGTTCGCAAAGGCATCGTGGTGAACGTGGCGGAAATGCGCCTTTACTATTACCCGCCAGGCAGCAATACCGTTGAGGTGTTTCCCATTGGTATTGGCCAGGCCGGGCGCGAAACGCCACGCAACTGGGTGACAGCCGTCGAGCGCAAGCAGGAAGGACCAACCTGGTCGCCCACGCCAAACACCCGGCGTGAATATGCAAAAGAGGGGAAAACGTTGCCCGCATTCGTTCCCGCCGGGCCGGATAACCCGATGGGGTTGTATGCGCTCTATATTGGCAGGCTTTATGCCATTCACGGTACCAACTCGAATTTCGGCATCGGCCTGCGCGTCAGTCAGGGCTGCATTCGTCTGCGTAATAACGATATCAAATACCTTTTCGACAATGTGTCGCCAGGCACGCGCGTGCAGCTTATCGATCAGCCTGTAAAAGTGACGACGGAGCCGGACGGCAGCCGCTGGGTGGAAGTGCATGAACCGCTGTCGCGCAACCGCGCAGAATTTGAATCAACCAATAAAGTGCCGCTGCCGATTACCCCCGCGTTGCGGGCACAGCTAATAAACGAGGGGGCGGGCGCTGAGCTGGAACGTCGATCCGGGATGCCGGTTAAGCTTGCTTTGCCCGGTGGCGCTGCGCTTACCGGGCCTACAGTCCCGTAGGCCGGGTAAGGCGAAGCCGCCATCCGGCAGTTTTCCAGAACGCACAAAAGCAAAAAGCCTGCTTTAAAAGCAGGCTTTTCAAATTTGGCTCCTCTGACTGGACTCGAACCAGTGACATACGGATTAACAGTCCGCCGTTCTACCGACTGAACTACAGAGGAATCGTGTGAACGGGGCGCATAGTAACGACCTCGGTTCGCCTTGTCAAAGGGTGAAACCACGCTTTGCGTCTGTTTGCTGACAATTTCAGCAAAGTGGCGATTTTGCCAACGTAATGCACCGTTGTGGTGCGGATATACCTCTTATGGGGCAGATCATAAACCGCTGTTTCAGTAATAAATCCGGCGTCTATGATTAGGTTTCCTTATTTTCAGGCGCTTAGCGAACAAATCAGACCTGCTGGTAAAACTGGCATTCATATTGCAAAACCTGTTCAACAACAACAGCCAGTACCGGCACAGCATTTCGAACAGGGGGCAAAATGAACTTAAGACGACTGAAATACTTCGTAAAAATCGTCGATATCGGCAGCCTGACTCAAGCGGCGGAAGTGCTGCATATCGCGCAGCCTGCGCTGAGCCAGCAGGTGGCTACTCTGGAAGGCGAAATGGATCAGCAGCTGTTGATCCGCACCAAACGCGGCGTGACCCCAACAGAAGCAGGCAAGATCCTGTATACCCACGCGCGCACCATTCTTCGTCAGTGCGAACAGGCGCAGCTGGCGGTAAATAATGTTGGCCAGACGCTGAGCGGACACGTTTCCATCGGGCTGGCACCGGGGACCGCAGCGTCTTCAATCACCATGCCACTGCTGCAGGCGGTGCGCGCTGAGCTGCCGGAAGTGCTGGTCTATCTGCACGAGAACAGCGGCTCTGTCCTGAATGACAAGCTGCTCAACGGCCAGCTGGATATGGCGGTGCTTTACGATCGCTCCCCGGTTGCGGGGATCACCAGCCAGCCGCTGCTGAAAGAAGATCTGTATCTCGTGGGCACCCGCGATTGTCCGGGGCAGAGCGTTGATCTCACTGCGGTCGCAGAAATGAATCTTTTCCTGCCGCGTGATTACAGCGCCGTGCGCGTACGCGTGGACGAAGCGTTTTCCCTGCGCCGCCTGACGGCGAAAATCATCGGTGAAATTGACTCCATCTCCACGCTGACTGCGGCGATTGCCAGTGGGATGGGCGTCACGGTGCTGCCAGAATCCGCCGCCCGCTCGCTGTGCAGCGCAGCAAATGGCTGGATGGCGCGCATCACCACGCCATCAATGAGTTTACCGCTGTCGCTGAACATGTCCGCCCGCGGCTCGCTGTCGCCACAGGCGCAGGCGGTGAAAGAAATTTTAATGTCGCTGGTCAGTAAGCCATCGCTGGAGAATCGTGAACTGCAGCTCGTGAGTTAATATTCCAGAAAAGCATAAGATGCTGGTTTTTATTATTTGTTCTGCAGCTCAGCTGACTCTAACAATAGAGCTATGTCAGATGCGCCGGAGTGAATCGTGAATTTCCAGCAACTTAAAATTATCCGTGAGGCGGCCAGGCGGGACTATAACCTGACCGAAGTCGCCAATATGCTCTACACCTCCCAGTCGGGCGTCAGCCGCCATATTCGCGAGCTGGAAGAAGAGCTTGGTATTGAGATTTTTATCCGTCGCGGCAAGCGCCTGCTTGGCATGACGGAGCCAGGTAAAGCGTTGCTGACCATCGCTGAGCGGATCCTCAACGAGGCCAGCAATGTCCGTCGCCTGGCGGATCTCTTTACCAATGACGCCTCCGGCGTGCTCACCATCGCCACTACCCATACTCAGGCTCGGTACAGCCTGCCGCCAGTGATAAAAGCGTTTCGTGAAATTTTCCCGGACGTTCGCCTAGAGCTTATTCAGGGCACGCCGCAGGAAATTGAAATGCTGCTGCAAAACGGTGGGGCGGATATTGGTATCGCCAGCGAACGCCTGAGCAACGACCCGCTGCTGGTGGCCTTCCCCTGGTTCCGCTGGTACCACAGCCTGTTGCTCCCGCTCGATCATCCGTTGAATCAGGTTTCACCGCTGACGCTGGAAGCGATCGCGAAATGGCCGCTGATTACGTATCGCCAGGGTATTACCGGGCGTTCGCGCATCGACGAGGCCTTCAACCGCAAAGGGTTAGCGCCGGATGTGGTGCTGAGCGCGCAGGATTCCGATGTGATCAAAACCTACGTTGAGCTGGGGCTGGGCATTGGCCTGGTGGCGGAACAGTCTGGTGGCGAGGGTGATACCGGAAACCTCGTGCGTCTGGATACACGTCATCTGTTCGATGCCAATACCGTATGGCTCGGCCTCAAGCGCGGGCAGCTACAGCGCAACTACGTATGGCGCTTTATCGAGCTCTGCAACGCCGGGCTGTCCGTTGACGAAATCAAACGCCAGGTGATGGAGCCGGAAGAAGTGGCGATTGATTATCAGATATAGCTGCTGGCTTGCCCGGTAGCGCTGCGCTGACCGGGCTCATTGCTTAGTTGAAATGATATTTTTTAAAGACCGACTGCGATTCGAAGGTGTCGGCAATCGCCTGAATATTCCTGAAATCTGCTGCGTTGACAACGTGTGGGATCATCGACTGAATAAACGTCCAGACCACCGTACTGGTGACGGCAACCTGATCGGGAACTGTGGTGGTCGGGCGCTTCTCCAGCAAGGTATTCCATTCCCTGCAGGCCGCCAGAAGCTGGATTGTAATGCGTTCGATCCATGAAGCGTGCTGTTTCTCCAGCGGCCGCTGGTGGTGTTCATACACATTTTGCACGGCTTTCTCAGCGGCGGCGAGGATAAAGCCCAGCGTCTGAAGATCGTTTGCCAGTGCATCCGGCGCGACGGGCAGGAGTCTTCGCTCGGGGGCGGCCTGAGCCTCAAAATAATTAAGTATCAGCGATGAGTCCATCAGACGCGTTCCATTATCCAGAACCAGCGTTGGCGCTTTTACCGCAGGGTTGAACCGGGAAAATTCTTCAAATGTGCTGAATACCGACAGCGGCTGGCTTTCAAACGCAACGCCATAAAGTTCCAGGGAGACCGCCACGCGGCGTACATAAGGTGAATCCAACATGCCAATAAGCTTAATCATAATCTCCGTTTTCCTGTCGCTGTGAAATGACACGCTATTGAAGCTTCTGAACAGACATTACGATACATTCGTCATGACGAATATCTTCAATATCTTACCGCCAGAGTTAGTATTACTGACATATCGCCAGGCCGCCTTTTTTATATTGTGTTTGGTTCAGGGAGTTTTCATGTCTGATTTTCCACCTATCGCCAGTTTGCGAAGCTTTGAAGCCGTCGCCCGTCTTGGCAGCGTGACGCAGGCGGCGAAAGAACTCCACGTTACCCATTCCGCTATCAGCCAGCAGATTAAAGTGCTGGAGGAGATGGTGGGCGTTAAGCTCTTTATCCGGAACGGGCGAGGGGTGCAGATCAACGAAGAAGGGCGGCTCTATGCCATACAGGTACGCGAGGCGCTGAACCATATCGCAGATGCTACCCGGCTCGTGCAGGTGAAGCCGAGAAAGCAGGAGCTGACGCTGGCAATGGTGCCGTCTTTTGGATGCCACTGGTTAATGCCGCGTCTGGAACGCTTTCGGGCGAAATATCCACTTATCACGCTGCGGATCCAGGCCAGCCTGACAGTCACCAGCCTGCAGCAGGAGGGGATAGACATCGCCATACGGATGGGGAGGGGAAAATGGGAAGGGAGTAACAGCCATTTTCTTTTTTCCGATGAACTCATTGTGGTGGCCGCACCTGGCTATAACGACGGTGTGCTGCCCACTACGCCGACTGAGATTGCAAAGAGTCATATTATTTTTTCCATGGAGTCGTGGAAAACGTGGTGCGTGAATGCGGGGCTTGAGAAAGAGATCGTGCCTGGTGGTTTATGTATTAACGACTCCAATATCATCCTTGAGGCTGTCCGACTCGGGAAAGGCATTGCGCTGGAGCGCCGTTCTCTGGTTCAGGATGCCATCACCCGGGGAGAACTGGTCCAGCTTACCCCTTTCACTGCGCCGTATCCCTGGCCTTACTGGCTGGTGGCATCGCAGTTAACGGAGGCGAAGCCGGAGGTGGCTCTCTTTGTCGAGTGGCTTGATGAGGAAGTGGCGGCCTGGCGTCAGCTCACGGAGTCCTGAACTCTTTTTTACAATACTGCCCGCAATACGGTGAATGCCTGACGGAGGATTCACCGAAATACTCCTGCATGTCTTCAGCTTTCACATAACAACACATGGATCATACACGTTCTCTCAGGATAATCGCTGCTATAGCTTTACGGCTATGTTGGCGTTGGGGACATGCTGCTGTATCAATTCAACGATCCAGTCTATAAAAACGCGCAGTCTGGCGTTGACATGGCGGTTCGGCGGAAACGCCAGGTACAGGGGCATTGGAGCAATACGCCAGTGTTCAAAAAGCGGAATCAGGGCACCACGAGCCTGATGCGCTGCCGCCATATAGACTGGCAGTGCGATCACTCCTAATCCCGCTAACCCGGCTTCGAGGTAAGCATTGCCATCATCCACGGCCAGTACATAGCTGCCCGTGATTTCAATACGTTCACTCTCACTGCGCAGTACCAGAGGATCAATCTTACCGGTGCGTGAGGACAAGAACCCTACGATGCGATGGTCGGTGTTTTCCAGCTCTCGCGGGTGCGAAGGGGGGCCAAGGCGTTCCAGATAATTGGGGGCGGCGTAGACGCCGATTTGCAAATCTCCGACATGGCGTGCAATCAGGGACTGATCGGTGATCTCGCCGCCGCGCAGCACGCAATCCACGTTGTCGCCAATCAGGTCCACCACCCGGTCGCTCACACCCATGTTGAACTGAATGTCAGGGTAGCGTGCGTGGAAAGCCGGTAGCGCCGGCACCAGGATGAGGCGGGCCAGCGGACTGGGCACATCCACCCGTAGCCGTCCCCTGGGCGTAATTGCCGCACTGGACAGACTGTTTTCAGCATCTTCCATGTCCGCCAGCAGGCGGATGACGCGTTCGTAGTAGACCGCGCCATCGGGAGTGACGCTGAGTTTGCGGGTGGTGCGATGGAGCAATCTGACGCGCAGGCGCGCTTCCAGCTGCTGAATAAGCTGCGTCACCGTGGTTTTGCTCATATGAAGCGTTTGGGCAGCCTTTGTGAAGCTACCTGCCTCTACCACGCGAGCAAAGGCGCGCATCGCATCGAAACGATCCATTCCTTATCCTCTCTTTTCACCGATTGTTTGGATATTACAAACAATGATGGACAAAGTCGCTTGTTTATCCGCCCGATCCTGCACCTGTAAAGTGTCTTTAAGCTCATTGGGCAGATTTCGCCCCATTGCAAAGGTGTAAATATGACAGCACGCGAAGCAGTTTTTCCCTCAGGACGCCAGGCGCTCTATGAGCGCAATCGCTATTCACCGGCCATCAAATCTAACGGTTTCCTGTTTGTTTCGGGGCAGGTTGGTAGCCGTGAGGATGGTTCGCCTGAGCCCGATCTGAAAGCGCAGGTCAGGCTGGCATTCAATAATCTTAATGCTGTCCTCGCGGCTGCGGGCTGCACGTTCGATGACGTGGTTGACGTTACCCTTTTTGTCGTCGATCCCGAGTCAAACCTCGACGCTATCTGGAGTATCCTGCCAGAATATTGGGGAGAAGCGCCTTACCCAACGTTGACCGGGATCGGCGTTACGTGGCTGTACGGATTCCAGTTTGAGATTAAGGTGATTGCCAGGCTGCCCTGAGCGGTAGGGGCTTTCCGCCAGTCGAAAGACAAGACAGAGGAAAAATAATGAAAGCAGCGATTTATGACGTAGAAGGTGCTCCCGGTGTTCTGAAATATGTTGATGTTCCGGATCCGGTTGCGGGGCCTGACGAGATCCTGATTTCTGTCGAGGCCATTTCGATAGAAGGTGGCGATCTGATCAACCGCCGTTCAACTCCGCCGCCTCTTCCTTCATGGATTGTCGGCTACGCGGCCGCGGGCACAGTGGTTGTCGTCGGTTCGAAAGTCCGTAACCGCCGAGTTGGGGACAGAGTGACGGCTTTTAGCATGCAGGGATCGCATGCGGAACGTTGGGCTGTACCTGAGGAACGAACCTGGCTTATACCCGACGGGGTGGATATGGCAGAAGCGGCGGCGGTACCGATTTCTTTTGCAACCGCGCATCATTGCCTTTTCACACGTGGCATGCTCCGGCACGGAGAAACTGTTCTGATTCAGGCAGCAGCGGGTGGCGTGGGGCTGGCGGCCGTTCAGCTTGCCTCACAAGCAGGCGCAACGGTCATCGCCGTGGCAAGCGGAACTGAGCGAATAAGCCGTTTGCATGAACTGGGTGCCCATTACGTCGTCGATCGTGCAAAAAATAACGTTGTGGACAGTGTCCGACAGTACACTCATGGCACCGGTGTTGACCTCGTCATCGATCCGGTGGGGACGACGTTGCCTGCCTCGCTTTCTGCACTCGCGTCGGAAGGACGTCTCGTCTTCGTCGGTAATGCGGGCGGTGGCAATCTGACTGTAGACTTATGGCCGCCAATGCAGTCTAACCAGACACTTATGGGGGTATTCATGGGGCCCCTTTTTGAAAGACCCGGCGTTCGGACAAGCGTGGACAACATGTTGCAGGCTGTAGCGGCAGGGCGCATCAGGGTTGTCATTGATCGCATCTTCCCACTGGCTAATGCAGCCGCGGCCCATGAATACGCTGAGACAGCGAAACCGCTTGGCCGCATCGTTATGAAGCCATGAGGCGCGTTTGACCAGTATGAGTGAGTGGCGTCAGAACTATATTAGAAGGATTTTGTGGATGGTACCAACTGTTTTATTTTTTTGCGTTAAGGGACATTAAGGTGCTCTCTGCCATAGAACTTACTTGATCCCAAAATTCTTATGATCTGGAAGAGAAAATGAAAATAAAAAAGTCTGCTTCAAAAGCAGACTTTTCAAATTAGGCACGTCTGACTGGGAGCACTTAGTCATTAATTGGCTGATTGGTAAGCTAAACTTAAATCAATCTATGTCTAGGTTAATGACAAAGCTGATATTATTACATTTCATATGTTCTTCATTTTTCTAGATTGTCCACAAATACCTCAGGTTCAATATTATTACCTGAGGCATTGAAACTTTACTCTGTCAGCGACACATCACGCACATCATCCATCTGAACCTGACATTCCTTCCACCGACGCACAAGCGTAGCTACACAAGGATTGCCCGCTAGTTGATTCATTCTGACCCAATCAACATCAACCAGTCCGGCAAGAAGTTCGTAATTAAGTTCGCCCTGCACTGCATGCCATTGGCGAATACTAGGCTGACGCTGAATAATAGGTTGAGGGGAGGAAAGGCTACCAACAATGACGTAATTTTGCTCTGGGTCATGCCAAAGTCGTGTAATACCCGGTACGTTCTTGAGCCAGTTTCGAGGATCACCTAATGGTAAATCAAAGACGCGTGATAATAATTTATTCCATGATGCTATTAACGATGTGCTTGCTCTTTTTACTGGTTTTTGAACAACTCCAACCATAAGCGTATTCTTCTTCTCAGACCATTGGGAAAAACATATTTTTTTAAAGTATCATAAGTAACATTAAGTTCATTATCTGAATAATATTTCCTTAAAGCACATTGCCATAGGTCACTCAAAAACTCTAATTCGCGAAGTAACGTATTTTTATTTGTATCGGATAGTTCACCTTCTTCAGTAAGTTGATCTATATGAAACGTCAATTCATCGATTTCTGGTAATAACCATTGATTAAGAGGGAGTTGTTGCCGTTGAGAATCCAGAATAGTCATTAAATCGTTTAATTTCTCCGGAAGCATATGAGGTGATCCATATTGTGGATCCTGAAGGACAATAGTCACTTCTTCCGTTTTGTGAATTATCACCGTCAACCGATTAATAAATCGGGTCAACTTCTCTGCTTCATTCCAAATCCCTTGTGTAATATCTTGGGGGCGATAATGGTAAGGCCATTTTTCGTTAAGCAAAGTGAGTAATGCTGTTACTGAGGTATCAAATGAACGGAGTATATCATCACAGGCTGAAATAGCATCTGGCATTGCTGGATGAAAAGGTAATATTATGGGGCGGTCTTGTTTAACAGTGAACAAACAACCATTAGTGATTACAGCGAGATTGTTAGTGAGTAGATCCTTCTGTTGCGGAAGTGTCACACTAATTTTTGTCTCATTGCATAGCAGCAAATGCTTCAAGGCTAACTCTTTATATACAATTTCAACATTACGTGCCAAAGATTCTTGAAAAGATTTTTTCTCAAAATCACTGATATTATAATCATAGTAACGAGAATCTGTGACAGGAATAAGCCTTGTGTCACCGTCAGGGGTAGACTGTTCTATTATTAAGTTATCTTGGATTGGGTCGCCTGTAAGATCAAATGGATTAACATTAATATGCTGGCAGGCAGCTTTTGTTCTTAATGTCTGTGTCAATGGATAGCGATCGTCAATGATACCCGGAGTCTGATCCAGCAAAACAAGGAGACACTGTGATCCATCAATTTCCATGTTGACAATCTGATCTGGTTCTATATCAGGTAGTAATGACATGCGTGCATCAGGATATTTTTCATTCAGCAGCGACTGAATGTTATTAACAATATATTGCGGGGATACATTTTTCGAAAGACGTAGATCTAGAACCTTTATCTCTTTGTCAAGCTGTACACTTGGGAATTTAGCCTTGTCAGTTGCTTTGAATTTTGTTTTAAGCGGTAAAGGACGTAACTTAAGTACTACTCGGGATAAACCGAAACCAAATTTTCTCGCTTGCTCGATAAATTCATTTTGAACGGGCTGAAGGATCCAAGGCCAGCTGTTTTTGAGTGAGGTTGAGGACGAAAGGTCGAGAAAAGGGCGTAGCTTGCGTTTATCTTTATTTTTGGCTACTTCCCGGTAAATCTGAGATATAGGTTTTGTCGTTTTCTCCGCTTTCCAGCGGACAAGAACATTATTTTTATCATATATCCATAATGGTTGATGAATATTAAATAATTCGTTTTTTATATCGACTGGACGTAGTGGGACATTTTTATGAAATAATATAACCTCAGTTATATTTTTATCGCTTCTTTGTTGAGTACGACAATCCAGACTAATTGCATTGATACCGCAACTATTCTTACTTTTCCAGACGTCAGTCTGTAGTAATGGGCATCCCAGTGTATGGCTACCTTTGCAATGCGAACCAAAGGCGGAGACTTTACGCATGATAAGCCGGATCCATACTGGATTCAGCATAGCCTCGTAATGGACACGCGTTGGCTCAACAATAATCCCATCACCATTTTTTATTATTGGTGGATTGTCTTGCTCTGAGTCCAAAGCAACGTATAGCCCAAATTGATCTTTATGAGACTTCATCAAATAAGGGTAATAACGTCTACCTAACTCATCATCAATTTGGGTTTGCCATTCTTTCCAGCGATAGTTTTTACTTAATGGATAATGGTAGACAACCAGTTTTTCAGCTTTCTCCCGATCGATCTCGTTGTCCCGGTAAATCATGTGTGAAAGGGGGAGAGAACGGATTATTTCGTCATTACGTTTCGCCATGATGTTATACTCTTTCCATAATATTTTGATTAATGATTTTTTTGAGTTGCCCGAACCCGGGTGTTTCCACTGAAATGGTGTCCGGGGTCACACATCCGCCGAGAACCAGAATGTCTGCATCATAAGGATTTTGAACAGGGGTCAACTGGTGAGAGAAACCCAGTAATTGACTGTCAGCATGTGGAGCAACAAAGTTGGCGATAACCAATTTGGTTTTATTACCCTCGATAGCGCGAATTTGTGCCAGTTTTTTACTCAGACCCAGAGGGGTATGCTCTTGATTTGCGCCAGACACCAACCATTGTTGATATTCTTCATCTGCCTTATCGAGAGTATCTTGTCTCCAAAACTTAGCATCCACACGATAATCAGAATTTTTTATGCTGAAATCATACTGCTCAAAAAGCCGGTGATTGCTCACTTTGCTGCTGGTAATGATGCCCTCTGAATAAAGAAGTGCCCGAATAGCTTCTTCTCCCAGACGTCCCATCAGAAGGCGTTGTATAACTAATGGGTGGAATGCGTAACGCTCTTCCAAATCGTTCGCGAAGGGCATAATGGACGTTCTGTAACCCTTACGGTTGAACCAGTCAGTAATGACAGGATGACGTTGGATATACTGGTATAGTTTCTGAGGGTTGTATTGGCGCCGTCCTTCTGCTGCTTTGTCAAAAAACTGCCATGTCTGTGGGGAGTACCAGATTTTGCCGTCAGTATTAGCTAATTTCGGTTTTTCAAAGCAAGCCCATTTATATAATTCAAGATTAATGTCAATAGCGTTTTTTCCAGGTTTCCAAGCTAAATCATGTTGAAGCACTGCTTTACCGAGTTGCCGCCAGAGTAATAGGATGTCATCTCTTGGTGTTGATTGTTCCCGTAACAACCGAATAGCCGGAACTAGTCGTTGATCGATATAATTCAATGCTAGTTTTCCAGTCTGTGTCGGCGTCATGAGCTGGCTGAAGAAATTATTCTGTGTCAGTTCATCACGTTCTCGAAGCGTATCCAGTAATTGACGATTGAGTGCCGAAAGCTGTCGACGATTTGATGTATAGATAGGCAATGAAGCAAAGCGGGACAGGTCTTTTGCTAGTTCAGGATCAAGGTGAATCTCAGCGTTGGGTACTTCGCACCAAGCTCGCTCAATACGACCAACCTGCTGTTGAACATTGGCTGCCGTATTTTTTATATAATCGCTGGTTCTTTTATACTCTCCGTTTAATCGGGAGATATCGCTCTTTCTGTTCAACATCAATGGCAGGATGAAGCGCTGATGCTGTTTACGTGAAATTTCACCTGCACGTAGTAGTTTTTCCAGATTGCGTAACTGGAAGCCTGCATGTGCCATATTATCATTGCTACCAGCACTGGTCTGGAAAGCGGAAAAGTAAAAATGACGTGATTCCAATAAGTATAAACAGGTCAAATCCATACTTTTGCCGGATTCAGGCAGGTTGAAATCTAAATTTATACCGTTAGTAGAAGAGGCAGTTTGTGTCAGCACAATAACAATACGTCGGGAAGCAAATGCCGCCTGATAGGCATCACTGAAGCCCTTTTTTTTCTGACATTCTGCGGTTAACAGACAGATTAGCGCGGGCTCGTTATGTATAGTCAACGGGATAAATACATCCGTAAAATTCCTTAGCAGAAGATTGTCGGATAAAGGCGGATCAAGCTTTAACCATGTGAGGCATTCTCTGCTTTGTGTCGCTATTGCAGTGGTTAGCCATTTTCTTAAATAAGATATGGAATTAACAAAAGCCAGATGCCCTCGGTGCTGAGGCCTTTCTCCTGCAAGCTCCAGCACATCCAGAAGTTTAAATAGAATACTCTGCCGATACTCTGATTCGAAATCTGTGGAAGGTTCATCATCATTCTGGAAAAAATCGGGGGGCAGAGAGGCGAGAAGATCGGCTGAATGCGGGCTGTTCTTTGTTTTATTAAAATCATGGATCTCAATATTCAGTTGTGTCTTTCTGATGCTTTCCTTGCTGCTATTGATCACTTCAATCGCGGTATTTTGTAACTGAAGGTCATCATCAGTCTGAACGTAAGGAATCGGTTCTTTAAACCAGGAATCAGGTCGGTTTTTAAAAGTAGTTCCTAGAAAGCTTTCCTTAACTTTAGGGTTACGTGCTTCTGCAATATAGCGTAAGGCTGAGTTTAACCACCGAACATCAAAGTGGTTACAGGCTCTTTCAATATAAGATGTAGCCGACAGTGCAAAAACGAGATTACGGCTGGCTAGCGACAATAGTAAACCTTCTGCTGTTGTTGGTAAGAACGCACGCTTAATCTGTATTCGTAATGGATCAATATCGGTATCCACTACATTTTGTTTCAGCAACCAGTTAGTTAACCCAAAAATACTGGCATGTGTATTGGGCAAAATATTACTTTTTCTTAGTTCACGCAGTTCAGGCAGATCGGTACGTGGTAACAAAAATCGAGACATATTTGGCAGGGTTGAACCATAATATGACGGTCTGTAGTCGTTAACTGGGTCGAAAAGAAGTCGGGTTAACTTTTTGATGTATTCATACGTTTCATCTTCGCTGGCTGTCAGGTCCGTTAACATCAGACTGAACTTTCGAATAAACTTTTCCATCAGGCGCAAAAAATCACTGATGTCGATAACCTGATCGTTATCCTTAAATGAGGAATCTGGGGTGATAATTTCGTAGCCATGTTCGGCCTGTCGCATGATAAGGCGCTCGCTGGTTACCAGTTGATCGGAGCGAAATAAATAATGTTCACCGAAGGGTTTTTTATCCAGATATTGTTGCAGAGGAATTACTAGCGATCTGGCATGTGTTAAATCAATTTTTTTTCCTTTTAAGGCGTTATCTAGTTCGTTAAGAAATGTCCCAAGACGTTCGCGGAGCATCGGTGCAGGTGCTGTTTCAACATATTGCATACGTTGCAGTAATCTGCGTCCCCCCTCTAGTAACTGTCCCAAGCATTCAGGCGGCTCCTGAACCCATTGAGCTTGCGCCAGATATTCCTGTAGCACCTCAGCCTGATAATCGAATTCATCAATAAAAATGACATAATTGCGCAGCTCTTTGCTGGACATTCGTACTCTGCGCCGCCCGTCGTAAAATGATGAAACCAGCTTTTGGGTTGTCATAATCAGTAGGTGTTGTTTTTCGTCACGCCAGGCGATGGCGGGCAGAATGCGTCTGACCCAGGCATCACGGCGGAAGTCATCAACTCGTTGCTTGGCGGCCTGCATGAGTTCATGTTCTTCACCATATTTTTCTTTGTGGTTCATGGCTTCTTTTTCCAGCAGTTTGATATTTTGAATTAACGATATCTCAACTGCCGCACATGACTTTATTAACGCCTCTTTTTCACTGGCAATAGATGCATGTAAATGTGCCGGGTATGCTTTCAATGATTTATTGATATAAAGGATATTCCTGCAATTCTTACGCAGTTTGTCTGCAATATCTGGGTTGACAAACAAGTTTTTTCCCTCAAGTTCGTTGATGGAGTTAAAGGGATCCGGGAGTGAATCTACGGAAATATCTTTCTCATGAGGTAGCGGCGTAGCCTCGATTGCAGAAACAATTTGTTCATCCTGCGCATAAAGCACACTAACGTTAAATGGTTTTCCATTGCTGTCTTCGTGCGAAACTGTTTTTTCGTAAATGTCGTGGAGTATATTCCAGCGATGGGTAACCAGAATGGCCTGAGAGCCTGATTTTTTTATTGTCTCCAACGCCGGAGGTACGTTATCGGCGAAGCCAGAACGATAGAGAGCGCTAGTTTTCCCACTCCCTGTGGGCCCCTGTAACTGACAAAAACCAGCGATGTGTTTCGTTGTTCTGGATTTTTTTGCTTGGTATAACGTATGTTCGATAACGGCATTATAGGAATGCAGTAAAGGGGGATTCACATATCACCTCATCTATCTCGACTTTTAGACGACTAATATTTCAACAAGTTATGTTACGCCTCTTGGATGACATTGCAATGGTTGTGGTTAATTTTTCTTTATAAATCAATGAGCATGATATATTTTCTAGCGTTATGATTATTCTTGATTCCATATTGTTACATTAGTTTATATGTTCTCTGTAAACGCATGTTCGTCTTTTTCCTCTTGCCTAATTGCTGGGTGTCACATCTGAACTAATTTGACCTTTGCGCTATCGCCGATACTTCTTCAGAGAAGGTCCGATCCGGAACTTGCCCCGCATTACGTTTATCCGAATCGAAATAATCCTTTGAACTGCAAAAACGGTTTTCTATTATTCGCCTTCTTGCCACGAACTAAGCTCGCGCTTCCACAAAATGCTTCGAGCCTTGCAAGAACCGCCTGATGTAAAAGGATGGCTGCCGTTTCATAGGCAACGCAGCCTTTGAAAACTGCCGGATCTGCCCTTCGGTGGATTGCGGCTTTTTTCACGCTTTATGACGAAAAGGAAATCACCATGAACCTGATGAATAATTGTGCACATTCTGTCGTGGATGTTATATTAAAATATAATATCCGGAGGTGCTCTATGTATACAACTCGCCTGAAAAAGGTTGGCGGTTCCATCATGCTGGCGGTTCCTCCCGCCGTGCTGAAGACGCTGGAGCTGTCGATAGACAGCGAAGTGGGAATGACGATTGATAATGGCTGCCTGATAATTGAACCCCAGAAACGGCCACATTATTCGCTGGAGGAGCTGCTGGCGCAGTGCGATCCGCATGCTGAAATGAGCGAAGAGGATCGGGAATGGATTGATGCGCCTGCAACAGGACAGGAGATCCTGTAAATGGACCGAGGGGAAATCTGGCTTGTTTCACTGGATCCGATTGCTGGCCACGAGCAAAGTGGAAAACGTCCGGTACTCATCGTATCGAAGGCATCGTTTAACAAGGTGACCCGGCTACCGGTAGTGGTTCCCGTCACCAGCGGCGGTAACTTTGCTCGTACAGCAGGTTTCACCGTTTCACTGGATGGAGCAGGGACAAAAACAATGGGCATTATTCGCTGCGACCAGCCCAGAACCATCGATATAGTGGCCCGGAACGGCAAACGGCTGGAACGCGTGCCTGACGCCGTCGTAAATGAGGTGCTTGCCAGGCTGGATGCGATTTTGAGTTAATCGTCAGGGAAGCTAAAAAGCAAAAAGCCTGCTGTAAAAGCAGGCTTTTCAAATTTGGCTCCTCTGACTGGACTCGAACCAGTGACATACGGATTAACAGTCCGCCGTTCTACCGACTGAACTACAGAGGAATCGTGTGAACGAGGCGCATAGTAGCGACCTCGGTTCGCCTTGTCAAAGGGTGAAAACACCCTTTTTGATCGTTTGCCGACAATTTCAGCAAATCGCTGATTTTATAGCAAATTTGCGGTGAAATTACACAGCAGGATGCGCCGCCCGCGGGCAGGCGGCGCAGTTGTTTAGAACAGAACGGAGTAGTTCAGACCAAATGTGCGGCCACGGCCTTTATAGGTATACAGACCCGGAGCGCCATACGTTGGGCTATACAGCCCCGGTGCGCGCTGTCCCCAGGCGGTGGTGTAGTCTTTGTCCAGCACGTTTTCCACGCTGAAACTCACTTTACCCACCGGCAGGGCGTAGCTGCCCAGGAAATCTACCGTGTTATAGCCATCGATCTTCTTACCGTCGGCATCAGAGACGTCAAAGGTCTGGGTACTCTGCACGCGCAGGGTCCAGTCGCCCGGCGCCCAGTTGACCCAGGCGCTGGCTTTCGACGGGCTGGCGCTGTCTACCGTCAGCTTCTCCCATTTACCGTTTTCACGGGTTTCAGACTTAATGGCGTTAAAGTTCGCGCCGGTGCTCCAGTCGCTGTCGGTGAAGAAATAGTCCACCTGACCTTCCACCCCGTAGATACGACGCTTGTCGTCTTCAAGGTTGATGGTCATATCGGTTTTGTTGATGGTGATGGTTTTATCCGAGAGCGAGTAGTACGCCGCAACCTGCGTGCGCAGGTTATCGCCGGTGTAGCGCCAGCCCAGCTCGTAAGCGTTAACTTTAATGCCGTCCAGCGTCGAGTCGTTAACGTTCACGCTGTTCAGCAGGCGATAGTGCCCGTCGACAAGCTGATAGGTGCCGGAGCCGTAGTACTTCGCCAGGTCCGGAATTTCAAAGCCCTGAGAGAAGTTAAACCACAGCTGCTGCTGTTCGGTCAGGCGGCCAAGGATCCCGGCGTTAAACAGGAAGTTGTTGTAATCGGTCTTCCCGCCCGGCACCGCGTCTGCTGAGGTGGCTTTCCCGGTGGCGATGGCCTGCTGCTGGGCATAGCCAACAAAATCATCCACCTTGTTTTCAGTGTACTGGTAACGCACGCCGCCGCTCAGGGTGATGGCGTCAATGTCGTAGCTCGCCTGCAGGAACGGGGCGAGGTTGGTAATGCTGTAACCCGGATAACGCCCCACGTTGTACGCATTGTCCAGCTTCATACCGCCGCTCGCTGCCGCTTTACTCAGGTCGAAGAACTGCTGGTTGGCGTCGAAGGTTTCATGGTCGGCGTCCACACCCCAGGTGAGCGTCAAATCATCCACCGGCTTGCTGTTCAGCGTTAGCTTGCCGCCGTAAAAATCGGTTTTCTGCTGGGAGGCACCGATGCTGGTCACCGTCCCTTTGCTCAGGGTCGGGAATGGGTAGTAGGTCAGGCTCTCGTCACGATAGTAGATCTGCGCGACCAGGTCCTGGCCCCAGAAATCGGTATTAGAGTACTGCAGGTTAATCAGATGGCGCTCGGTACCGGGAATACGGTCAGAATCCAGGTTGTTTTTGTTATACGCGGTGGCATCACCCGTAACCGCCGAGAAATTCTTCCCGAGGTACAGGCCGTGTTTGCCATCGGATTCGCTCTTGTAGTACTGGGTGGTTAACTGCAACTGCTGATGATCGTCAATATTGATGGTGCCAGTGCCCATCACATCAATACGGTCAGAATACTGTAACCCGGTCTGGGTGTTATCGATAATCACCTCGTCGCCGTTGCCGTCATACCAGCCGCCGTAACGCTGATAAGAAACGGACAGGCGACCAGACGCATTATCATTGCCGCCGCTGACCGCCGCCGACACGTTCTCATCGTGGTCGTTGTGGCTGTTAAACCCGCTTTTTGCCCCGGTCTGGAATTCGACTTCCGTCTCCGGCTGACCTTTTTTGGTGACGATGTTCACCAGGCCGCCGGTACTGCCGCCGCCGTACAGTGAAGTAGCGCCGGAAATCACTTCGATACGGTCGATGTTGAACGGATCGATAGAGTCAAGCTGACGGCTGTCGCTGCGGGAGGAGTTCAGACGCACGCCGTCCACCATCACCATCATTGAACGACCGCGCAGGTTCATACCGTAGTTGGTGCGCCCCTGGCTGCTGACGTCCATGCCCGGGATCAGCTGCGCCAGCACGTCTTTAATCTCTTTCCCGCCCTGAACCTGCTGCTCAATTTCCGCACGCTCGATAACCCAGGTGGTCTGCGCCATCTCCGCCACGCTGCGGTGTGCGCGGCTGGCGGAGACAACGATATTTTCTTCCTTTTGTTCTTCTGCCCACGCAGAGGTCGAAAGCATGGCAAGCAAGCACGGATTTAAAACCCAAAGATGAGAACGTTTCATTGTTATGTTGATCCTGATTGTGTGTGTCAGTACTCGGTGGTCTGTGCTAATGATTTAAAAACCTGGCTGTTATCCGTGCTGGTGGTGCTACGCCAGTGGATCACGCCGGGGGTAGTAGCCAGCTCAAACGGCTCGTCATCGTGCGCGCGATTGAGAATTCGCGCGGCGCGCCAGGCCATCAGGCTGAGCTGGGGTTCGGCAATACCGAGACGGTGCATCCCGGCATTCACGGCAAACAGGCGGTTGCCCTGCGGGCCGTCCCATTCAAGGGTGAAATCGTTGTTGATGTGAAAAGCTTCGTCGGCATCCAGGTGCAGACGATGGGAGAGTGGCGCCAGAAACGCAGGCTGCGCGGCGCGGTAGCCCGTGGCAAAGATCACCACGTCGCTCTCCAGCTGTTCACGGCCACCGTCGAGGTGATGCTGTAGCGTCAGGCGTTGCCCGTTTTGCAGACGCGTGAGTGCGGTTACCGAGCGGGACGGCATCAGGTGCGCCCAGGGTTTTTCACGCAGCACTTCAAAGCGGTGATACATGGCGCGGTAAATCGCCAGCAGGGACTCGGTGGTGATACCGTCAGAGGTCATCTTCTGCTCGTGCAGCATCTGACGACGGGCCTCTTCACCAAGTGTGGAAAAGCTGTCCACGTACTCCGGTGTGAAATACTCGTTGGCAAATGCGGCCTCATCCAGGGCGTTGTAGTTGTTGCGGCGCGACACCCAGTTCAGGCTCAGCGGCTGACCCCACTCCCCGCGGAAGATATTCAAAAACAGATCGGCACCGCTCTGGCCGCCGCCAACGACGGTCACCCGTTTGCCCGCCAAATCTGGCGTGCGCAGCATCATCTCGCTGGCGTGGAAGCAGCTGTCATCCTGCGCGGTCACACAGTCGGGGAGGTTGATCTGTTTACCAATCCCCACGCAGACGTGGCGTGCCAGGAAGCGATCGCGCTGGGTTACTACCTCAAACAGGCCCTTTTTCTCATCAAAACTCACCTGCTGTACCTGCTGGCTGAAGGCGAGGTTGGTGAGGTTTTCCGCCGCCCAGCTCAGGTAATCAGCAAACTCCTCGCGGGAGACAGTGCGCTGCTCGGTGGTCAGAAAACGGTAGAACTTTTTACGCTGTACCAGGTAGTTCAGAAAGCTATGGCGGTTGGTCGGCTCCACGGCGCTGACCAGATCCTTCAGGAAGCTGGTTTGCATGTGGCAGTCCGGCACCATCATCCCCGGGTGCCAGGAGAAATGCGGCTTACGTTCAAGAAACAGTGAACTGAATCCGTCCAGTCCCTCTGCGAGGGCAGCGATGCTGAGGTTAAACGGGCCAATACCAATGCCGATGAAATCATACGTTTTCATTGCGCTGACTCCTGGGAGACCAGAAAAAGGGGGTTATCGAGATCGCAGACGTAGTTAGGCAGCATGCGGCTGCCACCGTCGTGTTCGGAGAAGGTGAGTTTGACCGGGTTGAGGATCACGCGAATGATCTGCGGCTTAAACAGGTCGAACTTCGCGAAACGTTCTGCAAGATCCGGATGTGCGGCCATATAACGGCGCAAAACCTGCGCCAGGATCTGGTAGAAGCGGGTTTCGCTGACGCCGCTTTGCTGCGTGAGACGCGAGATAAAACGCAGCACCGTCACGAAGTTGCCGGTTTGCAGATCATGGATGATGTACTCCGCGCTCAGGCGCGCCGTGACGGCTTTCACCTGTTGCGGCAGGCTTTCCGCCTGCGGGAAATCTTCATCGACCAGCCGCATATCACCCTGGAAATCCTTCAGCAGAATGCGCTGTGGCACGTAGTCTTTCATCACCAGGGTTACGTTCTGGCCATGGGCGATGAGCGCCACGCCGTAGCGGCAGAGCAGGTGATAGAACGGGATCACCGTGGCATCGAACAGTTTTGCCAGCCAGGCTTCGGCAGTTAATCCGGAATGGGCAATCCACGCGTCAATCAGCGGGCGTCCGGCGTTGTCGGTCTCCATTAGCGCCGCCATCAGTACCGCCTGCTCGCCGTCCTGCAGATAGCAGGACGGGTTTTCGCGCCAGATCACACCCAGCATCTCCTGATAGCGATAGGGCGCTTTCGGTAATGCGGCGTAACCGGTATGCGCCAGATATCCGGCGGCGGGTTCGCCAAGCACCTGCGCGCCAGAGCGGGTGAGAGTGGCGTCGCTGGCAAACTGCTGCTGTAACCAACGCGAAGCCAGCGGCCCGGCGGCAATGTACTTGCCCGGAATGCCGCGATAGCAGGAGGTGTTGTAGATGGTCAGCGGCAGCTTGATGTCATACGGCGCGCGGCGGCTGGCGTTGGTCAGCGTGCGCAGGGACTGTTGGGCCAGATACTCATCGCCAAATTCCCCCAGCTCTACCATCTCACCGCGCGCGAGCTGGGCCAGGAAATGGACGGCAATTTTTTGCTGCCACTGCCACGGGTGCAACGGCACCGGCAGCCAGCTGTCGTCAAGCTTCAGCGCCTGCCAGCGGGCGTCAAAGCGCGCGCGCTCGGCACTGTCCATGGTGCTGGCCAGCAGGGAGTTGATATCGCAATCGACATCGCTGCTCCAGACCAGATGCTCGCGCTGCACGGCAACCCAGTGCAGGCGAAAACGTCCACGGTATTCCGGCGCGTACTGGCGCAGCGCATCCAGCCCCCAGCCGCGGCGTCCCTTGTTAAAAATGAACTTGGGATGGCCGCTCATCAGACACTGGAGTTCGTCCGGGTCGAGATGAATAAGCGCGTCGGCATCCAGCGTCTCTCGCGCCTGCAGCAACTGCATGTCGCCCCGCAGCGTGGCGTAAAGATCTTCCAGATGCTCTGCCGTTTGTGCGTCGCTCATCTCCAGCACCGTCGCCAGCTGCAGAAACGCGCTTTCCGCTTCCACGGCGGCTCCGCTGGCGGTGGTCAGACTGGCGGGATCGATATGTAACCAGCCCCAGATGCCGCGCGTGGCGCGAAACTGCCATGTTTCGCTGCCCATGGTGATTTGCCAGCGGTCAGCGGCCAGCGGCTCGGCGCTCAGGGTGCGTTCGTATTCCAGCTCGGCGAGGGTCTTCGCCACCATCTCGCGGTTCACTTTTTGCCAGAGTGCGTTCACAGTCCCACCTCGCTGAAGAAGCGGTGACGCTCGCTCATGATGAGGCGCGAACGTTTATGCGGGAAGTCGAACTCTTTAACGGTGTCAAAACCGGCAGACGCCAGATGGCGGAACAGGCGCTGATTGTCGAAACGTGGCTCAGCGACAATGCGCGTCGTGCGCGGTTCATCCAGCCACAGATAGTGGCTCAGACCGCGCAGCCAGCTACGGATATACTGCGCGCCGCGCCAGTTCTCTTCGCCGACCAGCATATGCAGCCCACGGTCAAACGGCTGCCAGCGATAGTGGCGTCCGATACGGTCTTCTGCGGCCCAGTAGAGTTCAAAATAGCCGAACGGCTGATCGTCAAAGCAGCCGATAACCGGGTAGCAGTACGTCGAGTCGAGCTGACGGCGCAGGTAGTTTTCCTGCTCTTCCTGAGGACCGGCCATCTCCCAGAACGCATTCACGCGCGGGTTGTTCATCCACTGGGTAAAACGCTCACCGTCCAGCGCCACGTCGGCCACGCGGAAGCTCAGGGTGCGTTTAATTTGTGCATCGTAACGGCGATAGACTTCCCCTTGCGGACGGTGAGGGCGCAGCGGGAAGTAAAGCTGACGGCTCTCATCGAACTGCATGCCACCGCTGCTCTGCGGACGCTCCCCCTGCAGCCACAGCGGCAGCTGCCAGAAGGTCTCACGGGCCAGATAATCGCCACTGGCAAGCGCGAATAACGCCTGCGCCTGCGGTTCATCCTGCCAGGCTGCCCACGGCAACGTGATGCCGGTCAGTGCCGGTGCGGCGACAAACAGCTGATCCAGCGCCTCGACCAGCCAGCCGTCCGGGATATCGCGCAGGCGCTCCAGCACCGCGCTGCCGTCGAGGCCTAAGGTCAGCGGCAGGGACGTGTCCGTTGCGGTGCAACGAAAGCCGTAGCCGGAATGGACGATATTCGCGTTAGCCATCACGCCTTCTCCTTGTAAAACGGGTTGCTAAAGTCGAAATAGATCACTGCCGGATCGGCAATCGTGTTTTCGTTGCGATCGTGCAGGTAGCAGAAAAAGTTGCCTTTACAGTTCCAGGTCGGGCTGTCGAGCACGTAGTCGAGGCAGCGGGTCTGCTTCGCGGTCTGGCGCAGGCTGGCCAGCGCGTCACGCACCCGTGACATCAGGCTCTCTTCGCTGTCGAAACCTGCGGCAGCGAGGGCGGCGGTGACGGCGAGTGTGGAGTTCAGCAGCAGGTAATAGGGGAAGTAGCGCAGCAGCTGGCTCTCGCCGAAGCGGTTTTCCACCTCGCTTTCACCTGCCTCTTTCAGCCACGCGTCGGCCCCTTCGGTCCAGGCGCTGCCCTGGCAATCACGGTAGATAAGCCCGACCGGGAAGTCCTGCTGCATCTCCACAAGAATGTTTTGCTGATGTGCCAGCAGGACCAGACCGTAATCGGCTTCGGCGCTGAACAGCGGAAGGAGAACGCGGTCGCAATAGGCGTCCAGCCAGCAACGCGCGGCCTGGGCGAGGGGGAGATCCAGACGCTGGCTGAGACGGCGGACCGCAGCCGCCAGCAGGCTGTCACCGCCGTCCGGCGCGGCCTGCGTCAGGCTCACCAGCACGTTGGTTTGCGTATCCGGCGTATCAAACAGCAGGTTCACGCGCAGCGCCATCAGGCTCTCTTCCTGAATGGCGCCGCTTTCGTCACGCAGACCCGCCCAGCCGTCTTCCTGCATCACGCGCATCGTGGGGTAGCGCGCCTGGAGCTCCTGCCAGCGCGCCGTTTTCGCCAGACGTGCCAGACGCATCCCGCGCTTAACCTCTTTCACCGACAGCGTGCGCACGGAGTTGGTCAGGCGCACGCTCAGGGAAAACTTAATCATGTCGCTGTTGGTTTCGCAGTACAGCGAGCGGGAGGAGCTGGTGGGCAGCCACTGCGCGCCCGCTTCGCCCAGATCCTGCAAGGCTCCCTTCGCCACCAGTCGCTGGCACCAGTCCTGCCCGAGCAGGTACTCCGCCTGCCACGGGTGCATCGGCAGCAGCCAGCGGGTGTCGGTGAAATGACCGAGCAGTTCAGGGGCGCTCTGGGCTGCGAAGCGCAGCAGACGTTCGCGCAGGGAGACGTTCAGGCTCTCGCCAGCGATCAGTTCACTCTCAACGGCAAACCAGCGCAGCGGAAAGCGGGAGGCGAAATCGGGCAAATAGCGGCGGGCTTCGGTTTCGTTAAACGGCTCGTGTGACTTCGGGGCCGGATGGAATGCGTGGCCGACCAGCAGCGCCTGTTCCGCCTCGGCGAACGTCAGCGGCGTGTCGCGCAGGTTTGCCCAGCGGTGACGCAAGTCGATCGCCTGCCAGGTATGGGCATGGCTTTCGAGGGCGCGCTGCTTAAAACGCGCCAGCGTATCGGCATCCAGTGAGCCTTTTACAGCAGGTTTTTCAAGAATTAAATCAACCAGTTGAGGGAAAGTGACGGCGTCACTACGGTCGCTGTCGGTCTGGATGAGTGTTGCCGGGAAGCGATACTGATGATGCTGGGTTGGGGAGAAATAGTGTACTGAAACCCGGATGGCCTGGGTTTGCGAGAGCGGGATATGGATCTGCGATAGCTCATCCGCAGCGGTAGCGGGGAGATAGCGCCAGTCCTTCGTTTCGCGCAACAGGGCGTTTAAAAAGCACTGGGCCGCAACGTCTGTACCGGCAGAGCGGGGCAGAGTACGCATAAATGTACCTCATTCCATGACTGATAATAATTCTCGTTATGATATTCATTCTGTTTACAGTCGCAACTATTTTTGCAATATTTGTTTTCATAAACTTCATGATTTCCACACATTTATTGACACTATGTTCACAATTCTATGCGCTCACTTTCCGACACTCTGACCGACAATCTCACCCCGAAAGCGAACTGGCCCCTGGCGTTGTGTGCCGGTTTACTGGGGATTGGGCAAAACGGTTTGCTGGTCATGCTGCCGCAGCTGGTCACGATGACCGGGCTATCGCTCTCCGTTTGGGCGGGGCTGTTGATGTTCGGTTCGATGCTCTTTTTACCGGCTTCGCCCTGGTGGGGACGCCAGAGCGAGCGGCACGGCTGCAAAAGCGTGATGCTGGCCTCGCTGAGTGGCTATCTGGCAAGTTTCTTCGTCATGGCGCTGGTGGTCTGGGCAATGGCGAACGGGATGCTTAATGCCGCCTGGGGGCTGGCAGGGCTTATCCTCTCGCGCACCCTGTACGGCCTGACAGTCTCTGGTCTGGTGCCGGCGGCTCAGACATGGGCCATTCAACGTGCGGGTCTGGAGAAAAGAATGGCCGCGCTGGCGACGATAAGCTCGGGCCTCAGCTGCGGGCGTCTGCTGGGGCCGCCGCTGGCAGCGCTGATGCTCAGTGTTAACCCGGTGGCACCGCTGTGGCTGATGGCTATGGCTCCGTTTATCGCCCTGCTGATGGTGCTGCGTGAAGTGGCCGATCCGCCTTTACCGCCAGTGGCGCAACAGGCGACGCGGCTGCAGGCATCAATGCTGCCTTATCTTATGCTGGCGCTGTTGCTTGCCGCACTGGTGAGCCTGATGCAGCTTGGTCTGTCACCCCATCTCAGTCCGTTGCTGGACGGCAATGCGGCGCAAATCAGCCATCACGTTGCGCTGCTGCTGAGCCTGGCCGCGCTGGCAACGCTCGCTGCCCAGTTTCTGGTGGTGCGTCCGCAGCACTTTCGCCCGATGACGTTACTTTGCCTGGCAGCGGTGTTGATGGTGGTCGGACTTGGGGTGATGTGTCTCGCGGATGTGGCGCTGTTCTATGTGGGGATCGTCATTACCTCGCTGGGGGCGGCGATGGCAACGCCCGGCTATCAGCTGCTGCTGAACGACAGGTTAACGACAGGCAAAGGGGCGGGGGTGATCGCCACCAGCCATACGCTGGGCTACGGCGTCAGCGCGTTGCTGGTGCCGCTGGTGACGCGCGCATTCGGTGAAACGTTTTTAATCGTGGCCGCCTGGGCAATGGCGCTGCTGTTTTTAGCCTTGAGCTTAGGGATACGGTCGGTTGAGCGTACCCCAGAAACAGGGGCCTAGTGGACGTGTCGGGAGGCTGTGCTGCCGGAACCCTCACTCTGGCGCAGACGCTGCAAGGGATCCTGCTGATAAAAATGACAAAAACGTTGCCACAGGGCCGGGAAACGCGGGGCGAACAGCTCGGGGGCGCTAAAGAAATACTCTGACAGCACCGCAAAACACTCGGCCGGATCGGTTGCCGCATAGGCATCAATGCTGGCCGCGCTTTCCCCGACAAGGTCAATCTCATCCTGGATATTTTCCATCGCCGCATGCAGGTCGTGCTCCCAACCGGCGACTTCACGCAGCGGGATCAGCGGAACACCGCTGGCGCGATCGCCGTTGCGGGTATCAAGCTTATGCGCCACTTCGTGAACAATCAGGTTAAACCCGGACGCGTCGAACGAGTCCTGGATATCCAGCCAGTTGAGGATGATGGGGCCTTGCTGCCAGCTTTGCCCGGACTGCACCACGCGCTGGTTATGCACCAGGCCAATATCATCTTCCCACTCGTCATCAACGATAAACGGCGCGGGGTAGATCAGCACTTCGTGGAAGCCATCCAGCCACTCGATACCCAGTTCGAGCACCGGCAGGCAGAAAAGCAGGGCGATACGTGCGCTTTTAAGTGCATCCAGCTCAAACCCCTGCAGCGGAACCAGCCGCTTTTGCTGCAAAAAGCGATCCGCCAGTTGAATGAGCTTTGACTGTTCATCCGGCTGGAGGTTGGCCAGCACGGGGATCGCCAGCGCGTCATCCCACGGCAGCGCCACATGTTGACCAGCGTCATTTGATTTCCAGGGCCACTTAATCATCGCTGTGCTCGCAAACTCGTCACGTGAACAAAATTGAAAGGTCAGGTTCCGTTAACATGCCAAAGAACCCGGCATGAAGGCAACTATAAAACGTAGAGATGTGGGAATGGCAGGAGAGGCCAGCCCTCTGCCATTATTCAAACACTTATCCCGTTTCCTTTCAGTGACAAAAATCCCATTGAGACGATCCCCAGCGGAAAACATGGCACAACGGGTGGCACAGGGCGTTTATCGACGTTTGATTTCCCCGAGCGCGTCGATCAACTGCACCTTCTCCACGGATATTTGCTTATTGTCCTGAAGCGGTGCTAGTACCTCTCTGATTCATAAGTCGCTATTATGAATATTCGAGTTTCCAGAAAGCGCTAAGGATTGCCAGAATCTATGCCCGTCAATTTCGACCTCAACGATCTTTATGCCTTCCGAGCGCTGGTGGAGTACGGTAACTTCCGTATTGCCGCGGAATCTATCTGCCTCTCCCAGTCCGCCTTAAGCCGCCGCATTGAAAAGCTGGAGACCGCCGTCGGCGCGAAACTGTTCGACAGAACCACCCGGCGCGTGACGCTGACGCTCTTCGGGCAGACCTTTGCCGACCGCTGCGGGCAGCTTCTGGAAAATGTGGAAACGATGCTGGCGGATATCGACAAGGTGAGCGAGGAGCGCACCGGGCTAATTACCGTTGCCACCGTGCCTTCGGCGGCCTGCCATTTTATGCCGGAGGTGATCCGCCAGTTTCATCGCCGCTATCCGCGCGTGCGCATCAAGCTTATCGACAGCAGCGCGGGCAATGTCATTGACGCGGTGGCCAGCGGGCAGGCGGATTTTGGCATCTGTTTTGCGAGGAGCCTGCAGCCAGATCTCACCTTTATTCCGCTGGTGGAGGATGTATACGTCGCCGCGTGTCGTCGCGATCATCCGCTGGCGGGACGCAAGAGTCTGACCTGGCAGACGTTTTATCAGCAGGATTACATCAGCCTGGACATTACATCGGGGAACCGGAATCTGCTCGATCAGATGCTCGGCCATATTAAGCCGGAGCGCCCGGGGATCTGCGAGACGCGCCACGTCACCACGATGCTGGGAATGGTGGAGGCGGGGATTGGTATTGCTGCCGTCCCCGCCATGTCAATGCCGCACTCTGAGCACTCCTTCCTGACGCACATTCCGCTGACCGAGCCCGAGGTCAAACGCACTGTCGGGCTGATCCGGCGCAGCGGGCGTATTCAGTCGTGGATTGCCGCTGAGCTTGAAACGCTCATTACTGCACGTTATCGCGCGGCGGAGTGACGGGGATCATCCCGGTGGCGGTGATGGACTCCTGCGCGTTTGCTGATGCGAGATAATCCAGCAGCGCTTTACCCCCGGAAGGATGCTCCGCGTGAGCGGTGACCGCGCCGGCAAAACGGGTTATGTACTGCAGGTTATCCGGCAGTTTGCCGACAAAGGTTACGCCGGGCACGGGTAACAGCTCGCTGACCTGCTGGAAACCCACGGCGTATTTCCCTTTTGCCACCTCAGAGGCGACCGGGATGCGCTCCACCTTATGCGCTTTGCCCTCTACCTGTGCTTCAATCCCCAGCTTTTTGAACAGTTCTGTTTGCACATACCGGCCGCTGGCGCTGTCGGAATAGGCGATGGCGCTGGCCTTAAGCAGGGTCTGTTTTAGCGCGCTATCCGTTGCGATATCCGGTACCGGCGAGCCGGCTTTCACCACTACGCCGATGGGCGAATCCGCCAGCTCAACGCGCGAACCTTCTTTGACCATCCGGTCCTTCGCCAGGTGCGCCAGTGCATCACCCACCATAATCACCACGTCTGCTTTTTCACCGCGCGCCAGCCGGTTGGGGATCGCCTGTGGCGTCTGTCCCATTGACGGCCCCGGGATCAGCACGATATGGTCGCCCGTCCGGGCTTCATACTGGGGGGCGAGTTTTTCCAGCGCGGCCTTAAAACCGCCTGAAATCATGACCGTCACCTCCTGGGCCAGCGCGCCTGCGCTGGTCGCCAGTATTACCAGCCCGGTCAGGCCTGAACGTACAAATGTGCGCATATTATCCTCTCTGTACTTGCAGACGCATCGCGCTGCGACGGTAGAGATAAAGCGTTGCCAGCAACGCGCAGATCGCCGCGAAGCTCATCCAGTAGCCCGGGGAGGCTTTATCGCCGGTGTACTCAATCAGGGCCGTTGAAATGACCGGTGTAAACCCGCCGAAGATCGCGGTAGCAAGGCTATACGCCAGTGAGAAACCGGCAACACGCACTTCAACCGGCATGATCTCCGTCAGCGCCGGGATCATCGCGCCGTTATAGAGGCCATAGAGGAAGGAGAGCCACAGCAATACGCTCAGCATCATGGAGAAGCTCGGTGCCTGCGCCAGCAGCGTCAGGGCCGGATAGCTGGTTGCCAGCGCCAGCAGCGTCATGGCAACCAGCACCGGTTTACGGCCGAAGCGGTCCGACAGGGCTCCGCCCACCGGCAGCCAGATAAAGTTGGAGATGGCCACCAGCAGCGTCACCAGCAGGCTGTCGGAGGCGCTGAGCATTAACACTTTTTTGCCGAAGGTAGGCGCATAGACGGTGATCAGGTAGAACGCGGTGGTGGTCATGGCGACCATCAGCATGCCCGCGACTACAACCGGCCAGTTCGCCAGTAGGGTGGTAAAGACCTGACGCATCGCCAGCGTGTGACGGCGGGTGCGAAACTCTTCGGTCTCTTCCAGCTTGCGGCGCAGGAAGAAGATAAACGGCACAATCAGGCAGCCGAACAGGAACGGGATCCGCCAGCCCCATTCACGGATGGCGCTCTCTTCCAGCATCGCGTTCAGCGCAAAGCCCATTGCGGCGGCCACCATAATCGCCACCTGCTGGCTGCCGGATTGCCAGCTGGTAAAGAAGCCTTTGCGACCCGGCGTGGCAATTTCAGCCAGGTAGACCGACACCCCGCCAAGCTCCGCCCCGGCGGAAAAGCCCTGCAGCAAGCGTCCAGCCAGCACCAGCAGTGGCGCCCACAGGCCGATGCTCTCATAAGAGGGGATCAGCACAATCAGGAAGGTTCCGGCCGCCATAATCGACAGGGTGGTGATTAACCCTTTACGGCGACCCACCTTGTCGATGTAAGCCCCGAGGACAATCGCGCCAATGGGGCGCATTAAGAAGCCAGCGCCGAAGACGGTGAAGGTCATCATCAGCGAGGCAAACTCACTGCTCGCCGGGAAGAAGGTATGCGCGATGTAGGTGGCATAGAACCCGAACAGGAAGAAGTCGAATTGCTCAAGGAAATTGCCCGAGGTGACGCGAAGTATCGCGCCCGCTCTTGCGCGAACGGTTGCAGGTGGGGTTGAGGAAATCATGGTCGTCTCCAGTTTTTTATTGACGTGTTGTCCGTCTGTTTCTGAAAACTGGCGCATTAAACGGAAATTAATAAGCGCAAATCACGCATGGACTGATGCGTACTGCACATCAATGACAGGACGTTGACCGGGATTTACATACCTAACAATAACTTAACAATTCATTGATTTTTCATTCACCATAATTCGCTAAGTGGCTGATATCGCTATTTTGTGATATCGCGCAGAAGGGCAGAGTAGCCGCTGCTCTTGTCGGGTGGCGCTTCGCTTACCCGACCTGTGAATTTTGTAGGCCCGTGCAAGCGTAGCGCCGCCGGGCAAAACTGGCAGAGCGCTCTATTCAGCGCAGCGCCTGCGCAATCGCGCTAAACATCAGCGACGCTTCCAGCGGCTGGGCGCTGAAAGACGGCTCCGCCTGCGACCAGGTGGACCACTGGACGATCACCAGGTTTTCCTTTTGATTCACCATAATCATCTGGCCAAAAATCCCCAGCGCCCAGAGTGAATCTTTCAGGGAATCCTCTGGCGCGGGCTTAACGTCTGTTGCCGTGGCGGGCACCTCGTTATTCCACCACTGATAGCCGTACAACCCTTTCGGATGCGCGTCTGAGACGGAACCTTTCGCCTGCGTCCAGTCTGACGACTCTTTTACCCAGCCGTCAGGCAGGATCTGTTTGCCCGAAGGGAGCGTACCGTTATGCAGGATAAATTCGCCGAAGCGGCCCCAGTCTTCCAGCGTGGCGTTAAAGCCGTGCGCGCCGACATCGTGCTGGCCTTTACGGTAGGCATGCCATACGCCGTCGTTCGCCATCCCGTACGGCTGCCAGATGCTTTTCTCCAGGTACGCCGCCAGCGTCATACCGGTGGCGCGCTCCAGCACGTCACCCAGCAGCCACGCGCCACCCGATGAATAGGACCAGTTCTCTCCGGCGGGGTGTTCCCGATGTAACCCCTTCACCAGCTTACGCACGCAGTCGTAGGTGCCCGGCTTCGCTTCGCATTCGGTGAGCTGCGCGAAATCAGACTGTGGGTTGGTGTAGTCTTCGTTCCACGCCACGCCCGAGGTATGAGTGATCAGCTGTCTCAGCGTCACGCCATCCCACGCCGTGCCTTTTAAATCGGGTTCGTAGCGGGTGATAAGATCGTCAAGGGAGTGGATTTTGCCCTCTTTAAGGGCGACCCCGACCAGCGCAGAGACCACGGATTTCCCCACCGAACGTGATGTCCAGAGCGTGGAATCGGTATTGCCTTCACCCAGATATTTCCACGCTATTTTGCCGTCCTTCAGCACCAGCATGCCGCTGACGTTCTGGCGCTTCACGTAATCCTGGAGGGTATAGGTCTTGCCATTAACCTGATAGCGGGCGTCGGTAAGCGGTTTCTCCGCTGCCAGCAGCGGCGTGGCCTTTCCGTGGCGGAAAACATCGCCCGCGTAGTTGCGGTAGTCGTTACGAAAGCCCACCACACGATCCGCCTGACTCCAGGTGAGCATGCTGTGCGTGTCGGGAAGGGTTGCGTCAAACGGTGCGGGGCACTGGTTGAGGTCGGTGCCGTGACAGGCAGCCATAACGGCAGGGGATAAGAGGCTGCTGACCACCAGTGCGGCGAGCAGGCTGCGGTTTAAGGTTTTGTTTTTCATGTTTATCTCGTTTGGTTCAGGAAGGACTTCAGTTTAAGAAGCCGCGCCCTATAATAAAAAACGGGTTATGGGGGAAAATCCCCCGAAAAACGGAATGAAGGGAGAGCAGGCGATGGTCTATTCATTTGCCCAGCTGGAGGCATTTACCGCGGTGGCAGAGCACGGCAGCCTGATGAAGGCAGCCATTAAGCTCGGTAAAGACCGTACGACCCTGCGCGATCTGATCGATTTTCTTGAGGACGGGCTGGGTTATGCCCTGTTCCTGCGCGAGGGACGCAGCGTGCGGCTAACGCCTGAAGGGGAACAGCTTCAGCGACAGGCGCACCTGCTGATGCGTCAGGTGAAAGCCTTTGAGGCCTTTGCCAGAGCGGTGCCGGACAGCGCGACGCAGGACATTGCCCTTGTTTACGATCCGTTCACTCCCCGGGCTTTTCTGCAGGCGCTGATTGCAGAGATGGCGGCACAAAAAATACGCCTGAGCCTGACCAGCGCGTCGCGTGACGAGGCCGAAGCCCTGCTGGCGAGCGGAGAGGCGGATTTAGGTATCTGCCAGGCGCGCAACCGTAGCGTGGGTAATGAGATGGAGTGGCGGGCTCTGGGAGCCATCGACATGGATTTTTACGCCGCAGACGCGCTTTTTGCGAAGGTTGCCACGCCGGTTTCGCTGCTCGATCTCTCTCTGGTTCCGCAGGTGGTTATGCATGCCGCGTCAGATGAACCGGTTGCCCGTCGTCTGCAAATTGCCGGGCATACCCTTTTCACTAATGAAATTGAGATGCTGCGCGGCCTGCTGGAGCAGGGCTGTGGCTGGGGCTTTTTGCCGACCCATCTTCATGCGACGCAGTGGAAAAACGTAAAAAGGCTGCCCACCGAAGTGGGCAGCCAGGGGATAAGTCAGACGATGGTCACTATCTGGAAGCCGGGCAGCGACAAGCGTGAACGGATCAATCAAACGTTGTCGCGGCTGCCGGCACTATGGAAACGCTCAGCGCTGTGAACATCCCTGGCACTGTTTGTTCTGGATATGCTGGAAGAAGTCGTTACCTTTGTCATCCACCAGGATAAACGCCGGGAAGTTCTCCACTTCAATTTTCCAGATGGCTTCCATTCCCAGTTCCGGATACGCCACGCACTCCAGGCTCTTGATGCTGTTTTGCGCCAGTACCGCCGCCGGGCCGCCGATGCTGCCCAGATAGAAGCCGCCGTGTTTGTGGCAGGCATCCGTCACCTGCTGGCTGCGGTTGCCTTTGGCCAGCATGATCATGCTCGCGCCGTGGGACTGCAGTAAATCCACATACGAGTCCATGCGGCCCGCAGTGGTTGGGCCGAGGGAGCCGGAGGCATAACCTTCCGGTGTTTTGGCCGGGCCCGCGTAGTAAATCGGATGGTCTTTAACGTACTGCGGCAGTTCCTCGCCGTTGTCGAGCAGCTCTTTCAGCTTCGCGTGGGCGATATCACGCGCCACGATGATGGTGCCGTTCAGCGACAGGCGGGTAGAGACCGGGTACGCGGAAAGCTGCGCCAGGATCTCGTTCATCGGCTTGTTGAGGTTGATGCTGACCACGTCACCTTCGCCCTGCTGGTGCAGCGATTCAGGAATGTACTGACCCGGGTTGTGTTCCAGTTTTTCAATCCAGATCCCGTCGCGGTTGATTTTCGCTTTGATGTTACGGTCTGCGGAGCAGGAGACACCCATGCCGATTGGGCAGGAGGCACCGTGGCGCGGCAGGCGGATCACGCGGATATCGTGAGCGAAGTATTTACCACCAAACTGCGCACCCAGACCCAGGTTCTGCGCTTCCTGGAGCAGTTCCTGTTCGAGCTGAACATCGCGGAACGCCTGGCCGTGTTCGTTCCCCTCGGTGGGCAGGGCGTCGTAGTAGCGGGTGGAGGCCAGCTTCACCGTTTTCAGTGTCGCTTCCGCGGAGGTTCCGCCAATCACGAAGGCAATATGGTATGGCGGACAGGCCGCGGTACCCAGGGTGCGCATTTTCTCCACCAGATAGTTTTTCAGCTTCGCCGGAGTGATCAGCGCTTTGGTTTCCTGATAGAGGTAGGTTTTGTTGGCTGAACCGCCGCCTTTCGCCATGCAGAGGAATTTGTACTCGTCGCCGTCGACGCTGTAGAGATCGATCTGCGCAGGCAGGTTGGTGCCGGTGTTCACCTCTTTATACATATCCAGCGCCGCGTTCTGGGAGTAGCGCAGGTTGTCTTCGATGTAGGTGTTGTACACCCCCTGACTCAGCGCGGCTTCATCGCCACCGCCGGTCCAGACGCGCTGGCCTTTTTTACCCATGATGATCGCCGTGCCGGTATCCTGGCAGGTTGGCAGCACGCCTTTAGCGGCGATTTCAGAGTTACGCAGGAACTGCAGGGCAACGTACTTATCGTTCTGGCTCGCTTCCGGGTCGTTAAGAATGGCGGCGACCTGCTTCTGATGGGAAGGACGCAGCATAAACGCAGCATCGTGGAACGCCTGCTGCGCCAGCAGCGTCAGCGCCTCTGGCTCGACTTTCAGGACTTCCTGACCGTCGAACTCGGCAACGGAGACGTGCTCTTTGGTCAGCAGATAGTATTCGGTGTCGTCGTGCGCGAGTGGGAAGGGGTTTTGATAAAAAAACGGTTTGTTTGACATAGCTTGCTCCAGAAAAATAAAACCGCCGGAGGAGAAGTCCGGCGGTCAGGAATCAGAACATCATGGACATCCACGGATAACCAATCAGCAGCAGGGCCGCCAGGAAGATGGCACCGAAGATAGTGCCCAGGCGCCAGTAGTCTTTGGTTGGCAGGTAGCCACTACCGTAGTAAATCGGGCTTGGGCCGGTACCGTACGGGGTGATGATCCCCATCACACCCAGCGAGGTCACCATCAGCAGGACGAAGACTTCCATATTCATGCCCGGAATGGTGGAGGCGATGGTCAGCATCGCCGGCAGCAGCGCGGTGGTGTGCGCGGTGGTGCTGGCAAACAGGTAGTGCAGCAGGTAGAACGCCAGCAGCAGTACGATGGTGGCAACGCCCGGCGAGATACCGCTCATTAACAGACCGCCCTCTTTACCCAGCCAGCTGATAAAGCCGGTAGAGGAGAGGCCATCTGCCAGCGCGACCAGGGTGGCGAACCAGACGAAGGTATTCCACGCGGCTTTATTTCCGGTGATATCGTTCCACTCCAGCACGCCGGTCCACAGCATCAGACCCACAATCAGCAGGGCAGCCATGGCTGGTTCAATCCACGCGGCGGCGAAGATCCACATCAGCAGCGCACAGCATACGAACACCAGCAGCAGAATTTCATTGCGGGACAGTTTGCCCAGTTTTTCCAGTTCACGGGTTGCCCACAGCGGTACTTCATTATTCACTTTGACTTCTGGTGGGTAGAACCAGTAGGCCAGCAGCGGCATGGTCAGAATCAGCAGAATGCCCAGCGGCAGGAAGGCGAGGAACCAGGTACCCCAGGAGATATCAATCCCTACCGTGCTTTTCACCAGCGCCAGTGCCAGCAGGTTCGGCGCAAGGGCGGAGAGGAACATCGAGCTGGTGATACAGGCCGCGGTGATCGCCACCCACATCAGGTACGAACCAATTTTACGCGCGCTTGGGTCGTTTGGTTTTGAGCCATACAGCGGCGGCAGGTTAGCGATGATCGGGTAGATGGTCCCGCCGCTACGTGCGGTGTTGGACGGCGTAAACGGTGCCAGCAGCAGGTCCGCGAAGGTGATGGCATAACCGAGCGTCAGGCTGCGACGGCCGAGATATTTCACCAGAATCAGCGCCAGACGGCGGCCGAAGCGGGTTTTATCATAGCCCGCGGCGAACATGAAGGCACCGAAGATCAGCCACACAGTCGAGTTACCAAACCCGCTGACCGCCCACTTAAAGGAGGCACCCGCCAGCTTGAATTTCGGGTCGGCCAGCTGTTCAGGGCTGAACAGCACCCACTGGCTGCACAGCGCAATCGCCACCACGCCAGTCAGACCGATCACCGCGCCCGGCAGCGGTTCGAAGATTAAGCCGACGATCACGCCGACAAAGATCGCGAAGTAGTGCCAAGCATAAGGCGGCAGTCCTTCTGGTACCGGAACAAACAGCAGCAGGACGGCGACGATGACGGGCAATGCCATCATCAGCAGTCGTTTTGCTTTCCCATTTGATGCCTGGTTCGCCACAGGGGGCGTTACAGCAGTTTTTGTATTCATAGTTTCACGTCTTAAGTTGTCAAAAATTCGGTCGCACTGAAAAACAAAATTGCTTTCTTAAGTTTCTTTGCTTTTTTTAGTTATTAAAGGTGCTGATTTGTATTTTCAGTAATAGCGATTTAACGCATTTTGGTTTGCGCTAAATTAAAAATTGATGATGTTTTTATATTGCGCTTTTGGATGCCATAACTATTGATCGCGATCAAAAAAAGAGAATTGCAGCGTTATTTTTATGCTTTTATTAATAACCACTCTGGCGTATGTGGGTATTACGCATATTATGAGTTCAATTTATCATTTCTGTAACAATACCGAATTTTGATAATTTTTATCTGATTGATTTGTATAGATTTGATTGGTTTTTGGGGGAACGGTCTTACCATTGGTTATTTAACGAATTTTAAATTATTGTGAATGGCTAAATTACAATCGCTAACACCAATGTGTTATTTGTGTTATCGCAGGGATTAAATAGTTTTTTAACTAACGTAATAACTTTAGAAACTAAAAAAATCATTATATTAATATCATGACATCGGCAAATAACGACGAAATAAAAAATCAATCCGATAACGAATTCTTAATTTTTAAAGTTTGGAGTTTCAATTATGAGCACTAACGAACGTATTCTGAGCCCCTTCACATTACCGAATGGCACCGAACTGAAAAACCGTTTGTTAATGGCACCCATGACCACCTGTACCGGCTATTACGACGGCACGGTCACCAGCGAGCTGGTGGAGTACTATCGGGCCCGTTCCGGCAGCATTGGTACCATTATTGTTGAATGCTGCTTTATCGATGATCTCGGCCTTGCGTTCCCCGGCGCGATTGGTATCGATAACGACGAGAAAATCGCCGGGCTGGCGAAAATCGCGGACGCCATTAAATCCAAAGGCTCGAAAGCCCTGCTGCAGATCTACCACGGCGGCCGTATGGTCGATCCAAAACTGATCGGTGGCCGCACGCCGGTTGGCCCAAGCGCCGTTGCCGCGCCGCGTGACGGGGCCGCCACGCCGGTTGCCCTGACCGGTGAAGAAGTGGAAGGCATGATCGGCAAGTTTGGTGAAGCCGTACGCCGCGCTATCCAGGCCGGTTTCGACGGGGTTGAAATTCACGGCGCAAATACCTACCTGATTCAGCAGTTCTACTCCCCGAACTCTAACCAGCGCGACGACGAGTGGGGCGGCAGCCGCGATAACCGCGCTAAATTCCCGCTGGCGGTGCTGGATATCACGCACAAAATGGTGCGCCAGTACGCGGACGATGCGTTCATTATTGGCTACCGTTTCTCCCCTGAAGAGCTGGAAGTCCCGGGCATCCGCTTTGAAGACACCATGTACCTGCTGGAAAAACTGGCGGCACGCGGTGTGGATTATCTGCACTTCTCCGTGGGGGCGACCCTGCGTCCTTCCATTGTCGACACGCAGGACCCAACCCCGCTCATCAAAAAATATTGCGCCATGCGTTCTGAAACCCTGGCTCAGGTTCCGGTGATGGGTGTCGGCGGCGTGGTGAATGCTGCAGACGTTAACGAGGCGCTGGATAGCGGTTACGACCTGATTGCCGTGGGGCGCGCTACCATCGCTTACCCGGACTGGACTGACCGGATCGCGGCCGGTGAAAGTCTGGAGCTGTTTATGGACAGCACCAAACGCGAAGATCTGAGCATTCCTGAACCACTGTGGCGCTTCTCGCTGGTGGAAGCGATGATCCGCGATATGAGCATGGGCGAATCAAAATTCAAACCAGGCATGTTCACTGAGAAGGTGCAGGACGATGTTAACGAACTGGTAATCAACGTCAGCCTGGAAACCGATCGCATCGCCGATATTGCGCTGGCGTCTGGCCCGAGCGAAGACGTTGAGTTTGTCACCAGCTTTGAAGAGATCCGCACCCGCATTCTGGACGCCAACACCCCGCACGTGGATGCCATCACGGGTGCAACCAGCCAGAGTGAAGCGGTGAAAAAAGCGGTCTCTAAAGCGATGCTGAAATCCAGCAAAGCGCTGGCGGCAGAAGAGGGCGCTGACCCGAACGCGATCCGCAGTGTGGATGTGGTGGTAGTGGGTAGCGGCGGTGCCGGTCTGGCCGCAGCCATTCAGGCCCACGATGAAGGCGCGAGCGTGCTGATTGTTGAGAAGATGCCAACCATCGGCGGGAACACCATCAAAGCTTCTGCCGGGATGAATGCCGCCGAGGCGCGCTTCCAGCGGGTGAAAGGGATCCAGGACAGCAAAGAGCTGTTCTACCAGGAGAGCCTGAAAGGGGGCGGTAACAAGAACAACCCGGAACTGCTGCGCCGCTTCGTGGAGAATGCGCCGCAGGCGATTGAATGGCTGGCAACCCGCGGCATTATGCTGAATGACATCACCACCACCGGCGGGATGAGCATTGACCGTACGCACCGTCCAAAAGACGGCTCTGCGGTAGGCGGCTATCTGATCAGCGGCCTGGTGCGTAACGTCAACAAACGCAACATCGACGTAATGCTTGATACGTCTGTCAGCGACATCCTGTTCGAAAACGGCGAAGTCACCGGCGTGCGTCTGACCACAGAAGAGAACGAAACCCTCACCGTGACCACTAAAAGCGTCATTGTCGCCACCGGTGGCTTCAGCGCCAACAGCCAGATGGTGGTGAAATACCGCCCTGACCTGGAAGGTTTTGTCACCACCAACCACAAAGGGGCAACCGGCGGAGGTATCGCGCTGCTGGAACGCATCGGTGCCGGTACGGTCGATATGGGCGAGATCCAGATCCACCCAACCGTTGAGCAGAAAACCTCGTACCTGATTTCCGAATCCATTCGCGGCGGCGGAGCGATTCTGGTGAACCAGCAGGGGAACCGTTTCTTCAATGAAATGGAAACTCGCGATAAAGTCTCGGCGTCAATCATCGCACTGCCGGAGAAATACGCGTATATCGTCTTTGACGAGCACGTTCGTGCCAAAAACAAAGCGGCGGATGAGTACATCGCCAAAGGCTTTGTGACCAGCGCCAGCTCGCCAAAAGCCCTGGCCGAGGCGCTGGGAATGGATTACCACGCTTTCCTGGCGACCCTTGAGCGCTACAACGGCTTTGTTGAAAAACAGCATGACGATGATTTTGGCCGTACCACCGCGCTGCGTGCGCCCATCAACGAAGGGCCGTTCTACGCCATTCAGATTGCGCCGGGCGTGCACCACACCATGGGCGGCGTGACCATCAACACCGAAACCTGCGTGCTGGACAGCAACCACAACGTGCTGCCAGGGGCGTTTGCGGCCGGTGAAGTGGTCGGCGGGATCCACGGCGGTAACCGTATCGGCGGTAACGCGGTGGCAGATATCATTATTTTTGGTACGCTTGCAGGACATCAGGCGGCTATGCGTTCGAAAAAGCAGTAAGACCCCTGTGTTGTATGCCGGATACGCGCAGCGTTATCCGGCATTTTCCCCGGCGGCGCGGTGCTTGCCGGGGCTACATCTGAGGACTCATGCTATGCCTGATGACCATCGCGTTTACAGTTATTCCGCCGTCCTGATGGGATCGCCCATTCTCCTCAAACTCTTTTCCCATGACGAAGCCCTCGCCTCCCGCGTGTTTCGCCTGATCAAACAGTACGAAGATCTGCTTACCGTTAACCGCGCGCACTCTGAAGTTATGGAAATCAACCATGCGGCGGGGCAGCGGCCCGTCAGCGTCAGCCGTCCGGTGTTCGAGCTGATCCGCTGCGCAAAAGCGGCGAGCCTGCTCAAGGACAGCGCGTTTAACCTGGCGATTGGCCCGCTGGTGAAACGGTGGAAAATCGGCTTTCGCGGCGACAGCGTGCCGCCCGCCGAAGACATCGCCGCCTTGCTGGCGATTACCCGTCCTGAGGATGTGGTGCTGGACGAGGCCAGCAGTAGCGTCTTTTTGACCCAAAAAGGGATGGAGATCGACCTGGGCGCCATCGCCAAAGGCTATATCGCCGACAGGGTGCGGGATTATCTGCGCAAAGAGGGCGCTGAACTCGGGCTGATCAACCTTGGGGGCAATATCCAGACGCTGGGCTCGCCGGAGGGGGGCTGGAGCGTGGGGCTTAAAAAACCGTTTGCGGGTGATGAGCTGATCGGCGCGATGACGGTAGAGAACCGCTCCGTGGTGACGTCGGGAACCTATGAACGCTACTTTGAACAAAACGGCAGGCGCTACCACCATATCCTTGACCCGCGTACCGGGTATCCGCTTGATAACGAACTGGACAGCGTGACCATCATTTCAAACGATTCCATCGACGGGGATATCTGGACCACGCTGATGTACGGCATGGGCGTGGAGAAAGGCTGCGCGGTGCTGCGCGCGCGACCTGATATTGAAGCGATTTTTGTGACCAAAACAAAAGAAGTGGTGCTCTCTTCAGCGCACCACTTCCGCTTTACCTTGCTGGATAACAGCTATCGCATTACTGACAGTACTGTTTGAGCAGGCCCGTCTGCTCGGGCTGGAGACGGTAACGATATACCGGGCGCCCGGTAGCGCCATAGTGAATGCTGGTGAATAGAATATTGATTTGCGCCAGCCAGATCAGATATTTGCGGCAGGAGACGCGCGAGATATTCACTGCACTGGCCAGGTCATCGGTGGAAAACTCGGTCTCCGGGTGAGCGTCAATCCACTGGCAGATAGTGCGCAGCGTTTGCGGCGTTAACCCTTTTGGCAGCTTTTTGCTGTCTGCCAGCTCCGGCGCGCCGCCGTGGATCAGCCTGTCGACGTCCGCCTGCTCATAATACTGGTGCGAGCACATCAGGCTGTGCTTTGCCTTCCAGCCGTTCAGCGCCTCTTCAAAGCGCGGGAACTGGAACGGTTTAATCAGATAATCCACCACGCCGTAATGGATAGAGGTCTGGATTGTCGCGGCGTCCGCAGCCGAAGAGATCATAATGACATCGATTGGGCGACCGGAGGCGCGGATCACCGGCAGCAGATCCAGCCCGTTATCCTGCTGCATGTAGACATCCAGCAGCACCAGATCAACCGGCTGGGCAGGGTTGTTAATAATGGCCTCGGCCTGGTTCAGCGTGGAGGCGACGCCGCAGCAGCTAAAGCCTTCAACACGGTTAACATACAGACGGTTGAGGTCGGCTACCATGGCGTCATCATCGACAATTAATACATTTATCACGCGATATTCCTCTCGCTATCCCAGGGGATGTGAACAAAAAATTGGGTAAATACGCCAGGTTCAGATTCGACGGTGATATCACCGCCCAGGTTCTGAATTTGCTGGCGGGCAAGGAACAGCCCAACGCCCCGGTTTTCACCTTTTGTTGAGAAGCCTTTAGTAAAAATAGTCTCCAGCTGGGCGGGATCAATTCCCGGGCCGTCATCGCTGACTTCACAGCTGAGCCAGCCATTCTGATAGTGCAGCAGCAGGGTGATTTCGCCTTCCGGCTGGCCCTCCATCGCGTCCAGCGCGTTTTCAATCAAGTTACCGAGCACGGTAACCAGCACCGCGACCTGCTCTTCGTTGGCGGTATCCGGTATCTGGCACTCATCCGCCAGGGTGAGGGTGATCCCCGCTTCTTTCGCCCGGTTGATTTTACCCAGCAGGAACCCGGCAATCACCGGGGATTTCACCTTGCTCTGGATGGTGCCAATGTCCGTCTGATAATTGTGCGCGGTCTGCAGGATGTACTCTTCCAGTTTGTCGTAGCGCTTGATATGCAGCAGGCCCAGGATCACGTGCAGTTTGTTCATAAACTCGTGCGTGTGGGCGCGCAGGGCGTCGACGTAATTCACCATGCCGTCGATGCGCTGCATCAGCTGGCTGATTTCGGTTTTGTCGCGGAAGGTGGTGATGGCGCCTATCACTCGCTCCTGACTTTTCACCGGCACCATGTTGCACAGCAGCAGCCGGCCGTTGCAGCTGATCTCCTGATCCTGACGCGCGATGCCCGTCTTTGACACCTCACGCAGGCTGGCCAGCAGGGGCGCGCTGGCGTTTTCGGTCTGCTTGCCGGAGGGCAGGAGCAATATCTCTCTGGCGGTGTGGTTTATCATCGTCACGCGGCCATGAATATCGACCGCTAACACTCCTTCGCGCAGCGACTGCAGCATCGCCTGACGTTGTTCAAACAGCGCGGAGATTTCATACGGCTCCAGCCCGAACAGGATGCGTTTCAGAACGCGAACCAGTCCCCAGATCGCCATGGAGCTCATAAAGATACTGAACAAAATAGTCCAGACGGCGTTGAGTCGCCCGCGGGCGATCTGGTCTTCCACTTTTTTTAGCGAGATGCCGACCACCACCACGCCGATCTGCTCGTGCTGGCTGTCATACACGGGCGTAAATACGCGAAGGGCTTCCGCGAGCGCGCCCCGGTTGACGGAGACGTTCTCTTTCCCTTCCAGCGCCGGGTTCAGATCGTCGCCGATGAAATGAAGGCCAATCAGCGCTTCGTTCGGGTGCGAATAGCGAATACCGCGCATGTCGGTGACCACGGTCAGCAGCAGGTCGTTGCGTTTTGTAACGCCCTGGGCGATGGGCTGGATGATATCGGCCTGCGGCGGTTGCATCAGGCCACGCTGGATCTCCGGGCTGTTCGCCAGTGTTCGGGCAATGCCCAGCGCCGTATCCTTGACGTCATCGCGGGTTGCCCGGGTGATCTGCACTGAATAGAGCGCAAAGACCAGCAGCAGCACAGAGGCGATGATCTCGCACACCATCAACGTGACCAGCGTGTTCAGTTTCATGGGGCGCTTGCGCGTCTGGGGAAAGGGCTGCAAATCGCTCATCAACACTCCGCGATGAAGAAGAAAGGGGTAATTATCGCCGATGACGCGCTTTTCTTAAAGCTGTGTAAAAGCATGCATTTGCTCCGCTTTTCGTGACCCTCCTCGCATGTCATCCATATAAAACACTTTATAGTGTGTGGGTACTCATAATAAGGAGGCTGTTTATGAGCATTATGCTTACCGGTTCGGTCAAGGAAAGACGGCACGCCAGCACGATGAATATCGATAGATTGTCCACGCTGGACATGCTGAAAGTCATTCACCAGGATGATGCACTTATCTCCGCTGCAATCACCCCTTTTTTACCCATTATTGCCCGTGTGGTGGATAACGCCGCCGCGACTCTGAGCCACGGGGGGCGTCTGGTCATGGTTGGCGCGGGGCCGTCCGGCTGTGTGGCAAAACAGGCGGCGGATGAGTATGCCCCGGGTAAAACCCCGGTGATTGCCATCACGGCGGACGACGATGCGACAAGCTACGAGCGCGGCGTTGCCGACCTGCAGGCGATTAACTTTGGCGAGCACGATATGATGCTGGCGGTCACCGTAAGCGGAAAAACGCGGTGGGTCTGGGGCGCCATGCGGCATGCGTGGTCGCTCGGTTCACCGGTGGCGGTGATTACCGATAATGCACAAAGCGAAGCGGCGCAGCTGGCAAGTATGGTGATTGCGCCAGAGCTGGGCCCGGATGTGGTTGCCGGGTATCTCAACACCAAAGCGGCCATCGCGCAGAAAATGATCCTCTCTATGGTGACCACCGGGCTGGCCGTCCGCACCGGGCGGGTTTACAGCAACCTGCGCGTGGATCTGGAGGCGAGCAGCATCCAGTGGGCTGAACGGCAAATCGCGATAGTGATGGAAGCGGGGGGATGCACCCGCGCGGTGGCGAAAGCCGCGCTGGAGAGCTGTAACCATAACTGCAAAACGGCGGTGCTGATGGTGCTGACCGGGCTGGATGTATGGAAAGCGCATGAGTTGCTTGCGCAGAACAACGGGTTTATTCGGGTGGCGTTGCAGGAAGCGCCGTAATACAGCGCGCAGGAATAAAAAAAGGCCGCGATTGCGGCCTTTGGTGTTTTGGGGGATTAGAACTGGTAAACAATACCCATCGCGAACTGATCGTCAGTTGCGTTGCCAGTGATGGCACCGTCTTCTTCGTCCAGCAGGTTAAATTTATAGGCAGTATAAACGTTCATGTTTTTATTGAAGTAGTACCAGGTACCCACTTCAATATAATTGACGCGGTCAGCGTCAACGCCTTTATAGCCATTACGGGCATACAGATCTTTACCCTGTGAATATACGTAGCCCAGGGATGGACGCAGACCAAAGTCGAATTGATACTGAACAACGGCTTCAACGTTTTGGGTCTTATTGGCGAAGGCGTTATATCCAACTTTAGTCATATTACGGGTTTCACCGTACATCACCGCAGCATAAACGTTGTTTGCATCATATTTAGCAGACAGAGACCAAACTTCCGCCGTATCGCCATAACCGTCAGCAGATTGCTCATCGGTACGATCGGATTTACCGTAGACGCCAACGAAACCAAAGCCATCAAGGTTATAATTCACAGACATGCTGTAACCATCACCATTTGCTTTGAATTCATTGCGGTTATCGTTTTTACCCTGGTACTGAACAGCAAAGTTAAGACCTTCAACCATACCGAAGAAATCGGTGTTACGGTAGGTCGCAACGCCATTGGTACGCTGAGTCATAAAGTTATCTGTGGCAGCCCATGAGTCGCCACCCCATTCAACCAGCATATCGGTATACGCCGCGCCGTCATAAGCCACGCCGTAATTGCGGCCATAATCGAATGAACCGTAGTCTGCGAATTTCAGACCTGCAAAGGCCAGACGTGTACTTTCGTCCTGCTCACCTTCAGGCTTGCTGGCTTCAATGTTGTATTCAAACTGGCCGTAACCGGTCAGTTGACTATTAATTTGCGTTTCGCCTTTTACGCCAAAACGGGCATATGACGTATCTTCATTTTCACTGTTGCTTTCATCAGTGTTGGACCAGATGCGTTCACCAACCATCTTTCCATAGAAATCAAGTTTATTACCGTCCTTGTTATAAATCTCAGCGGCATTTGCTGCGCCAGCCATCAATAACGCGGGTACAAGAATGGCCAATACTTTTCTTTTCATTATATATTCCCTTTAGAGATAATTTATATGAATATATGTAATCACGCTCCGCAACTACAGCGTCGATACTATTCCAGGAGAGGGGGTTTAAGTTCAATAATAAATGTAATTAAATGGGTAAAAATATTACTAAATATTTCTAAGTGTCGCTTTATTTTTCTCGTGAATTATAATTTGAAATATATATTGGTTAATTATTGTTAAGTATTTTTCGTGGTTATTTTATAAATTCTATTATTAGCCTTAATTATATTTCTCCGAATTAAACACTCACCAGTCGTCCTCTTCTGTAACCTTGCCCAGGATCAACTTAAGGCAAACTGAGCGTCAGAAACCTTCACACAGCACAGGGTTTAATGCCAAACTGTGACAGTTGTCACAAAACTAAAGTAAGCATGTGCAAACGGTACGGCAGTGACCGTGGAGTGAAAGATGGAACGAAAAATCGAACGCAGCCTCGGAGGCAAACTGGCCCTGTGGGTGTTTTACGCTTTTTGCGGTTACTTTGTCTGGGCGATGGCCCGGTATGTTTGGGTCATCAGTAAAATACCGTCGCTGCCGAATGCAGCAGTGGAAGGGGATTTGGGTTCGACCAGCGGCAAATGGCTTGGGGCATTGCTGGGGTTTCTGGTGCTGGGCACGGTCGGCCTGATCCTGGGTGGGATTGCGTGGTACACCCGTCCCCGTCAGGACAACTCGTGATAGCGTCCGGGAAAGTTGCTATTGTAACCATTTTAACAACAGGACGTGATGATGGAACTTACGCAGTGGCAGCAACGTTTTGAGCGCTGGCTCGGGGAAAACCATACCACCGACGACACCGCGCATGATATTTCCCATTTTCGTCGCGTCTGGATGACGGCGCAAAAAATCCTGGCTAACCAGGCGGTCGAGCCGCTGGTGATCCTGACCGCATGCTATTTCCATGATATTGTCAGCCTGCCGAAAAACCATCCTGAACGCGGCCAGTCATCCCAGCTGGCAGCGCGTAAAACGCGTGAGATCCTGCATCGCGACTTCCCGGACTTTCCCCCCGCGCATTATGACGCCGTGGCGCATGCTATTGAGGCGCACAGCTTCAGCGCCGGGATCGCGCCGCAGAGTCTGGAAGCGAAAATTGTGCAGGATGCTGACCGGCTGGAAGCGTTAGGGGCAATTGGCCTGGCGCGCGTGTTTGCCGTTTCTGGGGCGCTGGGCGTGCCGCTTTTTGACGCACACGATCCCTTTGCTGACGCGCGAACCCTTGATGACCGGGCGTTTGCTCTCGACCATTTTCAGACCAAGCTGCTGCGCCTGCCTGATACAATGCAAACAGAAATGGGGCGCGAGCTGGCACGCCAGAACGCCGATTTTCTCATCCAGTTTATGGCAAAACTGAGTGCCGAATTACAGGGTGACTGCCTGGGGCTGGATAGCCAGGTACTGAGCCGCTTCCGCCGCAGTTTGCACCGTTGAACTGTGGTAATCTGTTTCCAGTCTTTATTGTCCGGTTAAAAGAATGCAGGAAAATCGATCAGTGAGTGAGCCCGCACCTGAGCAGGCTGAGAAATCAACGGCAACGGTGCAGGCGCTGCTGCGCCAGCTGCTGGATATCTATGATGCCAAAACCCTCGCCAGCCAGCTCATGGCACACGGTGAGGGCCACTGGAGCCCGGCAATCATAAAGAGACTTATCACCAGCGAGCGGGCAGGGCATCGCCTGAGCGACGGCGAGTTTCGTTATCTGCAAACATTGCTTCCGCGTCCTTCCGCCGCCCATCCCCACTATGCCTTCCGCTTTATCGATCTGTTTGCCGGTATCGGGGGCATTCGACACGGATTTGAAGCCATCGGCGGACAGTGCGTCTTCACCAGCGAGTGGAACAAACACGCGGTCCGCACCTATAAAGCCAACTGGTATTGTGACCCCGACGCGCATCAGTTCAACGCGGATATCCGCGATGTCACGCTGAGCCATAAAAGCGGCGTGAGCGATGAAGAGGCGGCAGAGCATATTCGCCAGAACATCCCGGCGCATGACGTACTGCTGGCGGGCTTCCCGTGCCAGCCATTCTCGCTCGCTGGGGTATCGAAGAAAAATGCCCTCGGACGTGCCCACGGTTTTGCCTGCGATACGCAGGGAACCCTGTTTTTTGATGTCGCCCGTATTATCGATGCCCGCCGTCCGGCCATTTTTGTGCTGGAAAACGTCAAGAATTTAAAGAGTCATGACGGCGGTAAAACCTTCCGCATTATTATGCAGACGCTGGATGAGCTGGGCTACGACGTGGCGGACTCCCAGAATATGGGTGCCGATGATCCGAAAATCATTGACGGGAAATATTTCCTGCCCCAGCACCGGGAACGTATTGTGCTGGTCGGATTCCGCCGCGATCTCAACCTGAAAGGTGATTTTACCCTGCGGGATATCCCGTCGCTCTATCCGGCGCGCCGTCTGTCCGTCGCCGATCTTCTGGAGCCCGCCGTCGACGCGAAATTTATCCTCACCCCGGTGCTGTGGAAGTACCTCTATCGCTATGCCAAAAAGCATCAGGCAAAAGGCAACGGTTTTGGTTTTGGCCTGGTCAACCCGAACGATCCGCACTGTGTCACCCGCACCCTGTCCGCGCGCTATTACAAAGACGGTGCGGAGATCCTGATCGATCGTGGCTGGGACAAAGCGCTGGGCGAGAAAGACTTTGATAACCCTGAGAACCAGCGTCATCGTCCACGTCGCTTAACCCCACGCGAGTGCGCGCGGCTGATGGGGTTTGAGACGCCGCAGGGGTACAGCTTCCGCATTCCGGTCTCTGATACGCAGGCCTACCGACAGTTTGGCAACTCGGTGGTGGTGCCCGCCTTTGCGGCGGTGGCGAAACTGCTGTCCTCACGCATTAAACAGGCGGTTGCCCTGCGCCAGAGTGAGGCCGTCAATGACGGATGTGCACAATAAGGCGACGCGCAGTAAAAACATGCGTGCCATTGGTACGCGTGATACGGCGATTGAGAAACGCCTCGCCGGGCTACTGACTGAGGCAGGCTTTGACTTTCGGGTGCAGGATGCCGCACTTGCCGGGCGTCCTGATTTCGTCATTGATGCCTATGAGTGCATTATCTTTACCCACGGCTGCTTCTGGCACCGTCACGACTGCTATCTGTTTAAAGTCCCGGCGACGCGCACCGATTTCTGGCTGGAGAAGATTGGCAAAAACGTCCAGCGCGATCGGCGGGATATCGCCACGCTTGTCGAACAGGGATGGCGGGTGCTGGTGGTGTGGGAGTGTGCGCTACGCGGCAGACTGAAGCTGAACGATCGGGATCTGACCGAACGGCTGGAAGAGTGGATCTGCGGCGGCGGTCAGACCGCGCAGATCGACACTCAGGGCATTCATCCGTTTACGGTTTCTCCACCTGACACGGCACCACCTCATGCTTAGCGGGCAGCAGGTATTTCCCCAGCGTGACCAGCACCACGGCAAACACAATTACGCCCAGCGCCAGCCATTCAACCGGCGACAGCGTTTCACCGCCGAGTCCCGTTCCCAGCAGCACGGCCACCACCGGGTTAACGTAGGCGTAGCTGGTGGCGACCGCCGGAGAGACGTTACGAATGAGGAACATGTACGCATTAATGGCAATGATGGAGCCAAACAGCGCCAGATAACCCACGGCGAGGAAGCCAGACAGATCCGGCATGGTTGTCAGCGTTTCGCCCGTCAGCATGGAGGCAATCAGCAGCACAATGCCTGCGGCAAGCATCTCAATGGCGCCTGCCATCATGCCGGACGGCAGCTCAATACGCGAACCGTAGACGGAGCCAAACGCCCAGCTCATGGATCCGATAAGGATAATCACGGCCCCCCACGGGTTACCGCTCAGGTTACCGCCGCTGTTGAGCAAAATGATCCCGGCGAGCCCAATTCCAATCCCCAGCCATTCCAGCTTGCGGGTGCGAATGCCGAAAAGACGGCTAAAGCAGAGCGTGAACAGCGGGACAGTGGCGACCACCACCGCCGCGATACCGGAGGGCACGTTCTGATGTTCAGCAACCGTGACAAAGCCGTTGCCCACGGCCAGCAGCAGCAGGCCAATCAGCGCCGCATTCAGCATCGGGCGCAGCGGAGGGAGTTTATGTCCGCGCAGCAGCAGGAAGGCCATCAGCAGGACGCCAGCCGAGAGAAAACGGATACCCGCCATCATCAGCGGAGGCCAGCTTTCCACCCCAATGCGAATGACGAAGTAGGTTGACCCCCAGATGATATACAGCGAAAAGAGCGCCCCGATGAGCGGTAGTAAGTGCCGAAAACGCATAGTCCCTCACGACGAAATAAAAAGTTCGCTCATAGTAAACGCCAAAACTACCGGGCTGGCGAGCCCTTTAATTGTGTAGTTGCTGTGAAATTTTTGTTGACGCAATGTGCCTGTTTCCGGGTGTGCGGTTTTGTTCCATACTATTCACTTAATTAGCAAAAAAAGAAGGATAGTCATTTTGGCGGGAAGTAGCTTATTAACATTGCTGGACGACATTGCCACCTTGCTGGACGACATTTCCGTTATGGGAAAACTGGCGGCGAAGAAAACAGCAGGGGTTCTGGGGGATGATTTATCGTTAAATGCGCAACAGGTAAGTGGGGTGCGGGCTAACCGTGAGTTGCCGGTAGTATGGGGCGTGGCGAAAGGCTCATTCCTCAACAAGGTGATCCTGGTGCCGCTGGCGCTGCTGATCAGCGCCTTTATCCCCTGGGCGATTACGCCGCTGCTGATGATTGGCGGCGCATTTTTATGCTTTGAAGGGGTAGAGAAGGTGCTGCACTCCTTCGCCGCGAGGAAGAAGCACGACACGCCAGAAATGCGCCAGCAGCGTCTGGAAGCACTGGCTGCGCAGGATCCAAAAACCTTCGAACGCGATAAAATCAAGGGCGCCGTTCGTACCGACTTTATTCTGTCGGCGGAGATTGTGGCCATTACCCTAGGTATCGTGTCTGAATCGCCGCTGCTGAATCAGGTGCTGATCCTCTCCGGGATCGCCATTCTGGTGACGGTGGGGGTCTACGGCCTAGTAGGGCTTATCGTTAAACTCGATGACATTGGCCTCTGGCTGGAAGCGAAATCGAGCGCGGTAGCTAAAGGGATTGGTAAAAGCCTGCTGGTGCTCGCCCCGTGGTTGATGAAGAGTCTTTCCGTGGTGGGGACGCTGGCGATGTTCCTTGTCGGCGGTGGGATTGTGGTACATGGTATTGCGCCGCTGCACCATGCGATAGAACATTTTGCTGCACAGCAGGGCGCCGTGGTGGCGGCCATTCTGCCTACGCTGCTTAATCTGGTGCTGGGCTTTATTGTGGGCAGTATTGTGGTCGCCGCAGTGAAGCTGGTTGAAAAACTGCGCGGTACGGCGCACTAATTGTTACCCGCGCCAGGATGCAAAAAGGCCATTCCTCGTCTAAATTGAAACAGTTTCACCCTGATACAGGAGGCAGGTATGGTCTTTTTGGTCAGTGATGAAGTTAAGCCTAAGAAGGGCGGCCCACGTATGATTGTCACCGGCTATTCCAGCGGAATGGTGGAATGTCGGTGGCATGACGGTTACAGCATCAAGCGGGAAGCGTTTCGTGAAGATGAGCTTCAGCCGGGTGACGGGCGGCAAAAGCGTGACAAGGCTTAATCACTTAACGCCCGGCCTTGCCGGGCGTTTTTATATCAAGTATCGGGTGTAAGGAAGCGATCAGGGAGTATGTGTGCAGCGTGATACCTTTGTTGTAAGACGAACTTTTCTGCAATGGCTGCATAAGCGTAGCAATCCAGGTGCGATTGTTAATCTCTGTTTTCTGGTGGTACTGGTTTTTTCGACTCTCCTCACCTGGCGTGAAGTGGTGGTGCTGGAAGATGCCTATATCTCAAGCCAGCGCAACCATCTGGAAACGGTGGCCACGTCGCTGGACAGACAGCTTCAGTTCAGCGTGGACAAACTGCTTTTTTTTCGCCAGAGCATGCGCGATGCGCTCCAGACGCCGCTGGCGTTTGATGTCCTGCGTGCAGCGGTGACACGCTTCAATGCAGACCGGTCTCGTCCTTTCTGGCAACTTGCCGTGGATACAAAACGCACGCTGCCCATCAACGGCGTATCGGATGCCTTTGTTGAAAAGACCACGCTGCTTAATCGCGACGATGAACTTCTCGATAATGAAGTGTCTGCTGCGCTTGAAGTGGGGTATTTGCTCAGGCTGGCCTCACCGGTCATGCGCAGCGAAGAACGGGTGGTCTATGTCTCCCGCGCCGGGTTTTACCTCTCCACGGAGACAGCGACAAAGACTGCCGATATTATCCCGCGCTATTACCATCTGGTGACCCAGCCCTGGTTTACGCAGCAAACGGAACGTAACAACCGTGCGCGCGCGGTGCTGTGGTTTATCACCTCGCCGTCAACCTGGACGGGCAACGAGCGCATGATCACCGCCAGCGTACCCATCTATTTTGACCATTACTGGTACGGCGTGGTGGCGATGGATTTTTCTCTCAATACCATGAAACGGATGCTGGCTGACGCGACGGATGACCACGCCGAGGGGGAATATCAGCTGTATGATACCCGGCTCAATATGATTGCCTCTTCTGAAGCGTCCACAAGCGAGGCCAACCATTTTGATGAGCGTGAAACGGCACAGATTGCGCATGCTATTGAGAACAATACCGGCGGCGGGATCCGGCTCGGCAGCCGTTTTGTCAGCTGGGAGCGGCTCGACCATTTTGACGGGGTTATCCTGCGGGTGCATACCCTGCATGAAGGGGTAAAAGGCGACTTCGGCAGCATCAGTATCGTGCTGGCGCTCCTGTGGGCGCTCTTCACCGCCATGCTGCTGATCTCCTGGCTGGTGATCCGCCGGATGGTCAGCAACATGTACACGCTCCAGCACTCGTTGCAGTGGCAGGCCTGGCACGATCCTCTCACCCGCCTCCATAACCGTGGGGCGCTGTTTGAGCGGGCAAAAGCGCTGGCCGGGCAATGTCAGGCGCAGTCGCTGCCGTTCTCGGTGGTGCAGATCGATCTCGATTATTTTAAAAGCATCAACGACCGCTTCGGCCATCAGGCCGGAGATAAGGTGCTGTCCCATGCGGCGGGGCTGATTTCCAGCGCCCTGCGTAAGAACGACGTTGCCGGGCGCGTGGGCGGGGAAGAGTTTTGCGTGGTCCTGCCGGGTATCGGGCTGGAGGAGGCGAGAGCGGTGGCGGAACGCATTCGCTCACGCATCGACAGCAAAGAGATCCTGGTGAAAAAGAGCACGACGTTGCGTATCAGCGCGTCGATGGGGGTCAGCTGCGCGCAGGAGAAGGGGAATTACGACTTCGAACAACTGCAGTCGATAGCGGATGCCCGGCTGTACCTGGCAAAACAGCGCGGCCGCAACCAAGTGGTGTGGGACGATCAGGACAAGAAGTGATCCAGCCCTTCATGCCAGCCCGCCGGTCCTGCTTGCTGCGTGTGATAAACCCGGGCAGGGTTATCGTCGCGCAGCGTGATGCCCTGGCGGTTAATGCCCTTGATCACCACCGCGAAGTCGACGCTGTCGAGCAGGGGCGCATCATTCGGACCATCGCCCAGCCCGAGCGTCGTGGGTATGATGCCTTCCTGTTCGCGATACTGCGCAATCAGCCAGTTCACCGCCACGTCCTTACCGCAGCAGGCGTCCAGAATGTGCCAGAAGCGGGCACCCTGCAGGCATTTCAGACCGCGCTGCGCCAGCTCCTCTTCAAACTGCACCATTTTCTCATCGGTGTCGCGCCAGATGAGCGTGACAGAGGCTTCATGTTTACGCGCAAGCGTCGAACGATAGCGGCTCAGCCCCGTCCATTCGCCGATCACCCGGTCATCGACATCGTCAAAGGTGGTGAATTTATACCCTGCCTGCAGGCGGATTTGCTCAATGAACGGGCGAATGTCGCGGTGAAGCATTCCCATAGTATGGCGCTGCGCCTTTTCCCAACGGACATCGGGCTGGATGACCGCGCCGTTTTCGGCAATAAACGGTAACCCCTCGAGGCCCAGATCCTGCTGAATATCCTGCATCTCCGCTGCGGTTTTGCTGCTGCACAGAATGAGCGGTACCTGAAAATCCTGCAGCTTATCCAGCCAGGGCATTGCCGGCTGCCAGGCGTAGGTATGAATATCCAGCAACGAACCATCCAGGTCGGAAAAAACCAGCAGGCTGTCCTGCAGGGAAGGTCGTGCAATTCCCGATTGCGAATAGCGCTTCATCTAAGAATTTTCCTAAAAAAATAGGACTGTCGGAAGGGAACCGCGCGGAACCGATCCCGCCAAACCCGCATTCGACGTACCTTGCTGCTCATAACAAAAATTCACGTTTAGAAAATATAATATTCGCCATGAGAATATATGCTTGTCAGGCAAAATCGTTGAGGATAGTGTTTCAGCTACATCAGATTTCCTGGTGTAACGAATTTTCAAGTGCTTCTTGCATAAGCAAGTTTGATCCCGGCCATCCCCATGACCGGGATTTTTTTCGCCCTAACGATTCGCTTCAGACACGCTAAAGTCATGGATATCAAGCTCGAAGGCCTCGGCCAGTTCACGGTAGGTGTGATAATCCCTTCCGTTGACGATGACCCGGTCAGAGTTGTCATCCGTACGACGAACTTCTGACTCACTGATCTCGTTGATGGCGGCCAGCAGGGCATCGACATCCACCTCGACTTCGCGTTTGATGGTGTCGCTGTACTCTTTATCGGTCTTCATTTCGGGGTCCTCATTCAACCGTGTCCAACATTGATTATAGACTGAACACAAAAACGCCATTCGCGTCCGGTGGCGATGTGTGTTTTTGCGTTTTGTTCTACACTGGCTCAAAACCACAGGAGGAATGTATGAAGGTTAACGATCGGGTTACTGTCAAAACGGACGGTGGACCGCGCCGCCCGGGGGTGGTACTGGCAATTGAAGAGTTTAGTGAAGGTACAATGTATCTGGTATCACTGGAAGACTACCCGCTCGGCATCTGGTTCTTTAACGAACTGGGGCATCCGGATGGCATCTTTGTGGAAAAAGCGGAGTAATACGGCGTCGGGTGCCCGGGTGCGTGCCCGACAGCGCCCGTAAAAGCAAAAATCTCTGGCCAGGCCAGAGATCGTGTAGGGTACTCAAGGTCTTATGCAACTAACGCATGTTGACGAAAATCCCGTTCGTCACATTATCGGTCAGGCGGACAACGTGGTAGATCACTTGCTTATTATGGGTTTTAATCTTCCTTTTAATATTTCCTTTATGTGACGAAACGGTTTTCGCTTTAATATTCATCTGGTCTGAAATTTGAATCGTTCCTTGCCCGGCCATCCACATTCGCAGCATGCTTGATTCAGTTCTGCTTAATGATAGGGTGGGTAAGTTAACCGCTCCTACATTCTTAACTTCCTTATTCAAATAATCCCCCAGAATGTCATCCAGCGACTCTGGTTTTATCGATTTAGAACTGATCAATAAATTTTTACGGACCAACAAATACTCATCGAAATGGATATTTGCGATCGCCATAAAAACAATAAACAGGGTTTTAGGATGCTGATTAATGATTTGCTTAATGTGCTGACTGTTGGCTGGATCGTGAATGAAACAGTCCTCATTAATAAACACCACGCCTGGTTTGAGTTCATCACAAGCGGCTGCGAGCTCCTCAACGGTGTGTGCGTCGTTGATGTCTCTCTTTCTTACCCCTCTGCTTGCCAGATACCCGGTTAACCCTAGCCGGGTGTAGCTGCATAAATCCATAATGATCGTTGACATGGCATACCCTCACTCAATGCGTAACGATAATTCACCATCTGCCTGAGAGCTCATAAACAGCCATACGGGATGGAAAAAATTAATAAACCTGTGAGCATGACAAAGACTTTCAGGCGGACTCACTATCCCGTAAAGTTACGTATAATTTGCCAGGAATCATCTTAAAGTAAAGTAAATATTAAGTATTGTGAGGTGGTTAGAAACAATTAAACCGCGTCAGATATATCCTGGAAGATGTTTTTCGTGTTTTATTTTAGGAATATCCTCAGAAAGACAATATCAACTGTGAGGACTATTATTTACGTGGCAGCTCGCTGACAATATCCGCTAAGAGGTTGAATATCTCGCCGAATAAATGCTCACAGAAGGGGGCGATAAGTGGCATTAGCAATGACATTAATAAAATTCCCACCGTCAGCGTCAGCGGAAAACCAATGACGAACACCGACAGTTGCGGGGCCATGCGGTTGAGTAAACCCAACGCCAGGTTCACGGTCAGGAGCAGGGTGATGATTGGCAGCGCCAGCATCAATCCGTTGAGGAACACCAGCCCTGCGGCGCGGGTGAGTGCCAGGAACGCATTGCTGTTAACCGGGTTTTCCCCAATGGGCAGCGTGTGGAAGGTGTCCACCAGCATGGAGATGAGCCACAGATGGCCGTTAAATGACAGGAAAAGCAGCATCGCCAGCATATCGATAATGCGCGCCAGCACCGGCATGTTGAGGTGGCTGCCGGGGTCGACAAACGTGGCGAACGATAGCCCCATCTGCAGGCCGATCAGTTCCCCGGCGGTGCGCACGGCCGCAAAGGCCAGTTGCATGGTAAAACCAACCGCGACGCCAATCAGAATTTGCTGCAACGCCACCCATACCGCATTGGCCGAGAAGATCGGAATATTCACCGCAGGCAGGGAAGGGGCAACGATGATGGTGATGATGATGCCCAGCCCCACTTTGACCCGCTTCGGGATCGCTTTCTCGCTCAGAATCGGGGCGGTGGTGATCAGCGCCAGGATGCGCAGCATGGGCCAGAAATAGACCCCAAGCCACTGAATCCACTGGTCGCTGGTAAAATGGAGCATCGTCGCGTCAGCCGATGATGTACGGCAGATTGGTAAACAGGTTACGCATGTAGTCCAGCAGCAGATTGAGCATCCACGGCCCGGCAACAATGATTGCCACGAACACGGCGATGATTTTCGGAATGAATGAGAGTGTCATTTCGTTAATCTGCGTGGCGGCCTGCAGAATACTGATGATCAGACCGGTCACCAGGGCGACAAGCAGCAGAGGCGCGGCAACGGCAATTGCGATTTTCATCGCTTCCGTGCCCATCATCATGACCGATTCTGGCGTCATTGCGCGCTCCTCAACTGTAGAAACTCTGCGCCAGCGAACTGACCAGCAGCTGCCAGCCGTCGACCAGCACAAAGAGCATGATCTTAAAGGGCAGGGCAATGGTGGCTGGCGGTACCATCATCATACCGAGCGCCATCAGTACGCTGGCGATCACCAGGTCGATAATCAGGAACGGAATAAAGATGGTAAAGCCAATCTGGAAGGCGGTTTTCAGCTCGCTGGTGACGTACGCAGGCAGCAGTATGCGCATCGGCACGGCTTCCGGGCCCTGCAGCTCCCCGGTGTTGGAAAGGCGGGCAAAGAGGGCCAGATCCGCTTCGCGCGTCTGGCGCAGCATGAATTCACGCAGCGGCTGCGCGCCTTTCTCCAGCGCTTCCTGCATGGAGATTTTATCTTCACTGAACGGCTGGTAGGCGTCGGTATAAATCTTATCGATCACCGGCGACATAATAAAAAAGGTCAAAAACAGGGCCAGGCCCAGCAGCACCTGGTTCGGCGGCGCGGAAGGGGTACCCAGCGCGTTTCGCAGCAGGCCAAAGACAATGATGATGCGGGTAAAGCTGGTCATCATCAGCAGGATCGCCGGAATAAAGGTCAGCGAGGTGATGAACACCAGCGTCTGAACCGGGAGCGACCAGCTTTGTCCGCCGCCCGCCAGAGGGGTTGAAACCAGACCGGGCAGTTGCGCATAAACCGCAGGAGCAAACAGGCCAACGCCCGCGAGCGTCAGGGATAACAAACGGCGCATCAGGATCTCCCGGAACGCTTAAGCAAACTCTTCATGACGGACTGGAAATCCGCAGGGGCTTCTGCACGCTCATCACTGATAGCAGGGGCGGGCGGCAGTTTATGTAAAACGTTGACGTTTGACGCGGTGACGCCCAGCACCAGCCGTGCGTCCTCAACGTCTACGATGACCACGCGCTCGCGTGGCCCCAGTGTTGTACTGGCGCTGACCTTCAGACCGCGCGTCCCGGCGGTTTTACCCGCCAGGCCAAAACGCTTCGCCAGCCAGGCGGCGATAAGAATAAAGGCAATAATACCGAGCAACGCGCCGCTCACCTGGAGCAGCGGTGAGCCGGGAACGGCGGAAGGTTGTGATACTGTTGCCTGGGTTTTCATTCTTAACGGCTCAGACGACGCATGCGCTCGGACGGGGTAATGATGTCGGTGATACGCACGCCGTATTTATCGGCCACGACCACCACTTCACCCTGAGCAATCAGATACCCGTTGATCAGGATATCCAGCGGCTCACCGGCCAGACCGTCGAGGGCCACGACGGAACCCTGCGTCAGACGCAGCAGCTCTTTAATGGTCATGCGGGTGCGGCCCAGCTCAACGGTCAGCTTAACCGGGATATCCATAATCAGGTCGATGTCCTGCAGCGTACCGCTGACATCACCGCCGCCTAACTGCTGGAAGACGGCATCCGCTGCACTTTTGGCCGGGGTCGCTTTTTGCTCGTTTAACGCGTCAGCCCACAGATCGTCCAGTGCTCCGCTGTTTTCATCGGACGGATTGTTCATGTCACTCATTTGGGCTGTTCCTCATTCAGCGAATTCAAAATCGGGTTGATCAAGTGCTCAACGCGTAACGCATACTGGCCGTTAATTGTGCCGTACTGACTTGTCAGCACGGGGACACCATCCACATGGGCAATAATGCGGTCGGGTTTTTCTATCGGCAAAACGTCACCGGGTTGTAATTTCAGGATCTGGGATAACCGCAGCGGAATATCGGCAAAGCTCGCCACCAGCTCAAGCTGTGAGTGCTGGACCTGGCGCACCAGGTTTTCACGCCAGTTCTGATCTTCATGACGTGAATTCTCCAGCGGCGGGTTGACCAGCAGCTCGCGCAGCGGTTCGATCATGCTGAACGGCAGGCAGATGTTGAACTCGCCGGTCAGGTTACCGATCTCCACGTGGAATGGCGTGTTGACGACGATGTCGTTCGGAGAGGTGGTGATGTTGGTAAATTTCACCTGCATCTCAGAACGCACATACTCCACTTCCAGCGGGTTAATGGCCTTCCACGCGTCGCTGTATGACTCCAGCGCCAGCTTCAGCATGCGGTTAATGACGCGCTGTTCGGTGTGAGTGAATTCACGACCTTCTACTTTGGTCGGGAAGCGCCCGTCGCCGCCGAACAGGTTATCCACCGCAATAAACACCAGGCTTGGGGAAAACACCACCAGACCTGTGCCGCGCAGCGGTTTCAGATGGATCAGGTTAAGGTTGGTTGGCACCGGCAGGTTGCGGGCAAACTCATGATACGGCTGAATGCGGATCGCACCGACCGTGATATCCGGGCTACGACGCAGCAGGTTAAACAGCCCCATACGGAACTGACGTGCAAAACGTTCGTTAATGATCTCCAGCGCCTGCAGACGTTCACGTACCACGCGACGCTGGGTATTCGGGTCATAGGGACGAATATCGCTATCGCCGCCAATGCCCGGTTGCGGATCATCACTCTTATCGCTGTCGCCGTTGAGCAGCGCATCGATTTCTGCCTGAGAAAGAATACTGTCGCCCATGTCGTTACCGCAGAATAAAGGCTGTATACAGAACGTCAGTGACTTCCTGCTTAGGTTGGCCGTTCACCAGCGGGGTCGCCAGCGTTTGCTTAATAGCGTCGACCAGCTTTTGCTTACCTTCATCGGTGGCAAGCGTTGAAGCGTCCTGACGAGAGAACAGCAGCAGCAGACGGCTGCGCACTTCCGGAAGGTAATCGTTCAGTCGGGAACGGGTGGCTTCATCTTTCAGGCGCAGCGTGATGCCGACATACAGCACACGATCCGCATCACCGAGGTTGACGGTGAAGGTATCCAGCGGGAAGAACACCGGTGCCGGCGGAGGTGGCAGTTCGGCTTTGGCCGCAGCAGTAGAAGGTTTCTGCTGCATGCGCCAGTAACTATAGCCCGCGGTAGCGCAGGCGGCGAGCGTGATTAACACCAGCAGCGGGATCCAGGTGGAACGCTTACTTTTTTTGGTGATCGCGGAGTCAGTCATCTGATACGAGCTTCCTGTTTCGGTACAGCTTAATATGGTGATTATCCCGTGTCCGGCTGACGTCAAAGCGTGGAAAAGACGGGGATAATCACGCTACCTCTGGCGTTTAGGCGAAGATGTCTACGGCGCGGTTGCCGCTCGCAGCGGATTGCAGGGCTGCCGGGGTCGGCAGCAACTCATCGCTCTCTTCAGTAAATCCGCCATGTTGGCCGGAACGCGACGCCTGCTGTTGCTGCTGGGACGAAGACTGCTGCTGCCCGGCAAAGCTCTCGCTGCTGACGCTACTCTGCGTAAGCTGAATGCCGTTTTCCGCCAGTGACGTACGCAGTACCGGCAGGGCGGCTTCCAGTGCGGCACGCACGTGGCCGTGCGCAGAGACCATCTGCAGCTGCGCCTGGTCATTATCCAGCTTCAGCGAAATGTGCACCTGGCCCAGATCTTCCGGGTTCAGGCGCAACTCTGCGGTTTGCTGTCCTTGCTTCGCAAACAGCGTGATGTGCTGGCTCAGGTTCTGTTGCCATTCGTGGGTGCCGAGCGGCTGACTCAACACCGGTGCGGTGGCAACGGTTGCGGGCTGCGAGGTGGCGTGGCTGGAGACAATCGGCGCCAGGGCGGCGGTTGGTGTGGAAGACGAAGACGCGCTGGCAAGATCCTGTTTCTCGGCCGCGACGGCGAGCGCTGGCGTCGCCGGTGCGTTGGCCGGCAGGGACGGATCAACGTTTTGAGCCTGCCCGGCGAAAGATGGCTGCGCGTTATCCTTGCTCGTCAGGGCGCTGCCCAGTGCGTGTGCAGACGTACCGTTTTGCGTAAGCGTCGTGGCGGTCAGGGCTGACGTTGCTTTGAGCCCCTCACTGCCCGCGCCTTTCGCGATGACCGGCGTGGAGGTCTGCTGGTGCGGCAGCATGGCCATCAGCGCGCTTAAGCCCGCCAGCTCTTCTTCGCTCAGTTCGGTTTTGCTGTTATCGGCGCTATTCGCCGTGGCCAACGTCTTCAGGGCATCGCCCTTAGCAGCAGGCATCAGCCCGGAGACAAGCGTTTGCAGCGGCGTCGTCTGCGCCGTTTCATCGCCAGCCTGCGTGGATTGACGCGCGAGCAGATCGGCAATTTTCGCCTGCAGGGTGGACTCTTCCCCGGCGTCCTTCGCGACCTTTGACAGCTTGCTGCCAGCCGCCTTCAGGTCGGCCAGCGTCAGCGGCGCATCTTTGCCCTGACCGCTGGCGTCCGTTAACGCGCCCGCCAGCAGAGAAAGAAAGTCTTGCGCACCGTCGGTGCCTTTCCCCGTTTGCATGCCGCCTGACAGGTCGCTGTCGGTCATCAGCAGTTGTTGCAGTGTGATCATTCCGGTTTCCTCATTGATGCGCGCTGGGCAAACTCATCCATTTTTTTCTGATCCTGGCGGTTTTCCGCCAGCGTCGCCGCGGCAATCTGCCGGTCCTGTAAGGTCTGCCAGGCCTGCAGTCGCTGCTTCTTCTCGCGCCAGAAATTCAGCGCGGTGTCGACTTTTTGGGTCCATTGCTGAAGCTGCTGGCGATGCTGTTCTATCGCCTTCTCCAGCGTCTGAATAAACTGCTGATAGTTAATCCAGCGCTGGCTTCCAATGCCCTGTGTCATATCGGTATTGAGGTTGGTGCGATACTCATGCTGGTAGTCGATTAACATCTTCAACTGCTCTTCAGCCTGCTGGCACCCGCGTCGCATTGCGCCAAGCTGCAATGCGGCATCATCAACTTCTTTTTCAGCCAGATCTTTCAGCGTTGATAACGCGCTGTTTTGCGCCATGATCGTCGCCCTCCACCTGTGTTACACCTGCGGGAAAATCAGCTCCAGAGCCTGAATCGAATCTTCCCAGTCGGCACGTTCAAATATGCCTTGTTGCAAAAATGCCTCCAGCTGCGGCCACAGGCTAATCGCTTTGTCGAGCATGGGATCGCTACCTTTGGCATACGCCCCCACGCTCACCAGGTCGCGGTTGCGCTGGAAGCTGGAGAGCAGTTGTTTGAAGTTACGCACGCGGGCGTAGTGCTTCTCGGTAATCAGCGCCGTCATTGCGCGGCTGATGGATGCTTCAATATCAATGGCCGGATAGTGTCCGGCTTCGGCCAGGCGACGCGATAACACAATATGACCGTCGAGGATCGCACGCGCAGAGTCGGCAATCGGGTCCTGCTGGTCGTCGCCTTCGGTCAGCACCGTATAAAACGCGGTAATGGAGCCACCGCCGCTAATGCCGTTCCCTGCGCGTTCAACCAGCGCCGGGAGTTTGGCAAAGACCGACGGTGGATAGCCTTTGGTGGCTGGTGGCTCACCGATGGCCAGCGCGATTTCACGCTGCGCCATCGCGTAACGGGTCAGGGAGTCCATGATTAGCAGCACGTGCTGGCCGCGGTCACGGAAATCTTCGGCGATGCGGGTGGCATACGCGGCACCCTGCATACGCAGCAGCGGGGAGACATCCGCCGGGGCGGCGATGACCACCGAACGGGCGCGGCCTTCCGCACCCAGAATGTTTTCAATGAAGTCTTTAACTTCGCGGCCACGTTCACCGATTAGCCCCACGACGATCACATCGGCCTGGGTGTAACGGGCCATCATGCCGAGCAGGACCGATTTACCCACCCCTGAACCGGCGAACAGACCCATACGCTGGCCGCGACCGACGGTCAGCAGGGCGTTGATCGGGCGCACACCGGTATCAAGAACATGTTCGATCGGGGTACGCTGCAGGGGGTTAAACGGTTGGGTGATCAGCGCGCCGGTTTCGGTGGTGTCCGGGGCGGGCAGGCCGTCGAGCGGTTTACCGCTGCCGTCCAGCACGCGGCCCAGCAGGGCAGGGCCGAGCGGGAGCTGCTTACCGCTTTGCAGACCATCGCCGATGATGTTTTTCGCATAGACGCGCGCGCCGGGCAGAATGCCTTCCACCTCTTCAAGCGGCATCAGGAAAAGACGCTGGCCGTTAAAGCCCACCACTTCGCTTTCCACTTCTCGCGTTTCCTGCCCATCCTGACGCTCGATCACGCAGGTGGCCCCCAGAGGCAACTGCAGGCCGGTGGCTTCCAGCACCAGACCGGTGGCGCGGGTCAGGCGCCCATAACGACGAACAGATGGCAGTTGCGCCATCTTCGTTTCAAAGTTATCGAGCGTGTTGAGCCAGCGAGTGAGGCGTGCGGTCATCAGACGACTCCCGGAGCCGCCAGGCGGCACAGTTCCTGCCAGCGGGTGGCGACGCTGGCATCCAGATCGCCTTCATCGGCAGAGACTTTGCATCCGCCGTGATGTAACGACGGGTCACCGCGCAGACGCCAGCCGTGCAGGCTCAGCGTGGCACCGAGACTCTCTTCCACGCGCTGGAGATCGTCCGGATGAACGCGCAGTTGCGGTTTTCCGCTGAACAACGGCTCTTGCTGCAGCAGGCCCTGAATTTGTTTGATCAGCGCTGAATTATCGACCGCCGGGGTCTGGCCAATTACCTGACGGGCCGCTTCCAGCGCCATCTGCATCAACCGGGAAGCAATCACGCTGTCCAGCGCATCCAGGGTGTGCTGGAACTCGCTGACCAGCTGCTGCATACGGGCATGGAGAGGCGCCTGCTGCTGGCGCGCCTGCTCAATACCCTGTTCTAACCCTTTCGCCAGACCTTCCTGATAACCCTGGTCATGGCCCTTCTGTCGGCCTTCGTTCAGACCCGCATTAAAACCTTGCTCATGCGCCTGCATTTGTAACTGCGCCAGCATCTGTGTGCGCTGTTCTTCTTCGCTCAGTTCAGGCGCCTCGACGTCGGTGTCGCCCTCCTCGGGCGACGCTACGACAGCCGGGGTGAATTCAGAGAGGGCAGGGGCCAGATCGTCAGGCGTCCAGCGCTTCCACGGCAACTCATTAGACATAGGTGTCGTCTCCGCTGCCAATTACCATCTCGCCGGTTTCTGCCAGACGACGAACGATGAGCAGGATCGCTTTCTGTTCGTTTTCCACCTGAGACAGACGCACCGGGCCACGGTTGGCAAGGTCGTCGCGCAGGATATCTGCCGCACGCTGGGACATGTTGCGCAGGAACTTCTCGCGCAGCGGCTGTTCGGCACCTTTGAGGGCGATGAGCAGCGACTCGGAGTCCACTTCCTGGAGCAGGCGCTGGATGCTGCGGTCGTCCACTTCGACCAGGTTTTCGAACAGGAACATCTCGTCGATAATTTTCTGCGCCAGCTCGCCGTCGAACTCGCGAACCGCCGTAATAACGGCTTCTTCCTGCTGCGTTTTCATCAGGTTGATGATTTCCGCCGCCGTTCTCACGCCGCCCATTTTGCTGCGCTTGAGGTTCTGGCCGTCGAGCAGGTTGTTCAGCACTTCGGTCAGCTCCGCCAGCGCCGCTGGCTGGACACCGCCGAAGGTGGCGATACGCAGCATCACATCGTGACGCAGGCGCTCTTCGAACAGCGCCAGAATATCGGCCGCCTGACCACGTTTGAGGTGAACCAGGATGGTGGCGATAATCTGCGGGTGCTCGTCGCGAATAAGGTCGGCGGCACTCTGCGGCTCCATAAAGTTGAGCGTTTCGATCCCGCTGGCGGTATCGCGCGTTTCGAGAATGTCCTCCAGCAGGCTGGCGGCACGCTCTTCGCCCAGCGCCTTGACCAGCACGGAGCGCAGATAGTCGTTGGCGTTGACGTTGAGCGCTGCAAACTGTTCGGCTTCCTGCTCAAACTCCGACAACACTTCGGTCAGCTGTTTGTTGGAGATCTGACGCACGTTGGCCATGGCCGCACTCAGAATTTGTACTTCTCGCTGGGAGAGGTGTTTAAACACCTCTGCCGCACGATCTTCGCCAATGGTCATCAGCAGGATGACGCTTTTATCGGTGCCCGTAAGCGTATTACTCATGTTCGTTACCCATCCACTGGCGGATGACCAGCGCCACGACGCGCGGATCGTTATCTGACATTTCGCGAATGCGCTGGCTCATGACCTCAGCACCCATGCGCTGGTTAGCACGACGCTGCTGCATCTGTTCGTCTTTGCTGAGGCGGACTTCAACCGCTTCTTCCACTTCCTGACGCGCGTTCATCTGTTCGCGAGCTGCTTTCTCGGCTTCTGCACGACGCTGCAACTGAGGACGAACGCCCTTACGCCACAACAGCCAGGCGACAATCAGCACCAGCAGCCAACGGCCCGCAGACATCAGCTGATCGATAAACGCCTGCTGTTGCCAGAACGGCAGCTCACCGCCGGTCTCATCTACCGGGTTAAACGGTGAATTCACCACGTTGAGGCTATCGCCACGCTTCTCGGAGTAACCCATCGCTTCACGGGTCAGGTCTTCGATCTGCTTCATCTGTTCTGCCGTCAGCGGCAGCGGTTTGCCATTTGGCAGCGTTTTGTAGTTCACCACGACGGCCACCGACAGACGCTGAATATCGCCCACGTTCAGTTTCGTGTGGCGGATAGTCCGATCCACTTCGTAGTTGGTGGTTTCGTTACGGCTGCTGGTACGTGGACCGGCATTGCTGACCGTCGAGGTTGTGGTCTGCTGATTTTGCTGACCGTTCTGCTGATTAGCCGGCGGCGTGGAAATAGGGGCCGCGTTAGCCGGGGCAGGCTGGTTAGAGAGTGCGCCCGGCACGCCGCCTGGGTATGCACCGCCAACCTGTTCGTTTTCGTTTACCTGGCGAGAGCGCATCACTGCCTGAGCCGGATCGCCGTTCGGGCGGTACTGCTCTTCGGTCTGTTCTTTATTAGAGAAGTCGATCTGCGCCGTAACCTGGGCATGGACGTTGCTGTTACCCACAACCGGGCCGAGGATCGCTTCGATGCGGCGCTGGAGGCGCGCTTCCACATCGGCGGCATATTTCAGCTGCGCGTCATTCAGATCGCGCCCGGCGGTATTGCTTTGGGTCAGCAGGTGACCACTCTGGTCAACCAGCGTGACGTTACCCGGCGGTAAACCGGCGACGGCGCTGGAGACTAAATGTGTGACCGCGCTGATTTGCCCTTCATCCAGCGCCCGGCCGGGTTCAAGGTTGACGGTGACGGAAGCCGACGGGGATTTCTGTTCGCGGACAAACAGGGACGGTTTAGGCATGGCAAGATGTACGCGGGCGCTCTTCACCGGGCCTAATGTTTCAATCGTGCGGGCCAGCTCACCTTCCAGCGCACGCTGGTAGTTCACCTGCTCGCTGAACTGGCTGATACCGAACTTTTCCTGATCCAGCAGTTCAAAACCCACCGCGCCGCCCTTCGGCAGGCCCTGCTGCGCCAGACGCAGACGGAGTTCATGGACTTTATCTGCCGGTACCTCAAGCGCACCCCCGTTATCGGCGAAGCGATAAGGGATGTTCATTTGAGTCAGTTGGGTGACGATGGCGCCGCCATCCTGATCGGAAAGGTTGCTGTAAAGCGTGCGGTAATCAGGACTTTTCGCCCACAACACCATCGCTACAAGGATCGCAATTGCGGCAGCGCCTGCCACGATCAACGGGATTTTAGGATTCGCGCGAAGGCGGTTCATCCACTCGAGTGATTTATTCTGCGGCGCTGTCGATGCTGCTGCACTCATTGCGCACCTCTTAAATCCTGGTGGTTTACGTTATTCGTGTAGAGAAACAAAACTGACTCCCGGGTCGGCAAACACGACAAAAGTTCCATATTGATGGCCCAGCCATTATTTGATGATTCGTGATTTTCTATGGGCCAAATAACCTGGTTTTTTATCGCTATTTACCGCCATTATCTTATTGACAAGCTGTTAGTCTTGACCGCGTAAAAAACCATCCAGGGGAGAGTCATGGCTATACAGGGTATTGAAGGGGTTATCAGTCAGCTGCAGGCAACCGCGATGACGGCCCGTAATCAGAATGTGGCAGAACAGCAGCCGACCATCAGCTTTGCCGGGCAACTGCATGCTGCGCTCGACCGTATCAGCGATACCCAGACCGCCGCGCGTACCCAGGCCGAGAAGTTCACCCTCGGTGAACCTGGCGTGGCGCTGAACGATGTGATGACCGATTTGCAAAAAGCCTCGGTCTCTCTGCAGATGGGGATCCAGGTGCGTAATAAGCTGGTGTCTGCGTATCAGGAAGTGATGGGCATGCAGGTTTAGGTTATCTAACCTAATGATATTTATTATTAATAATCATCCGATCCCACAGCGTGGGGCATGGATGGGGCAAACTCACTCAATTTCTGGTTGAGGATGAGTACCTGGTCCTGGTTATTTTCAGCCATCCAGGATCCGTACACCCGGTAAACCATTTGTGCGTCGGTGTGTCCCATTTGCTTCGCGATGAAGTTCGGGTTTGCACCGGCAGCCAACGACCAGCATGCATACGTGTGTCGGGACTGGTATGCTCTGCGATAGCGAATCCCGGCGCGTCGCATTGCCGCTTCCCACGACTGGTTAATCGACCCCACAGCGTAATGATGCCCGGCCCGGCCATTACGCAATCCCTTTTTGGGATTAAACACGAAGGTGCACGGATGCACTTCTGTGCGACCAAACTCACGCAGTTTCACCTCAACCTGATACTGCTTACCCAGGCGGGTTAATTCGGCCTGGTTCTTCAGTACGTCGATAGCTGGCTGAATTAGGTTGATGATGCGGTTTGTACCGGCCTCGGTTTTCGGAAGGGTGAACTCCTTCGTTAACGTGTGGTTTCGGCGGATCATCATCGTTCCAGCTTTCAGGTCGATATCTTCCCAGGCCAGCGACACCAGTTCGCCGTGGCGCACGCCGGTGTACACGGCCAGCGACCACATGTTTTTCAACTGCTGAGTCGCACAAGCGTTAATCAGCCTGACAAACTCATCGCGGGTGAGCGGATCAGGCTCGCAACGCGAACGCTTGAGAAGGGCGATCCCGGTGAACGGGCTCACCTTCACATAACCGCTTTCAGCTGCGAACTTGAACATGCCAGCCATGGTCTTCATGTAATTGTTGACCGTTCTTACTGTCCGGCCCTTTACAGGCGTACGATGGCCAGCCTTCAAAGTCTGATAACCGGTCAGCAATTCCTTTCTGATAAACAGCAGGTCTTCCTGTGTCACCGCAGATACAAGCCTGTCACCGCCGATCCGTGGAACCATATTGCGCGTTATAGATGTATAACGTGACATCGCGTTGGTGCTGATCTCCATGCGTTTCAGCTCAAGCCACTTGTTCGCCAGTTCAAGCACGGTGATTTCCTTGCTCTCCACCCCAAACCTTCTCAGGTTCGGTGAATCAGGGAACTGGGCGGCATAGTTGAAGTTGCCAGTCTTTATCGAAAAGCACACAGACGCGCGCAGCTCGCCAGCGACTTTTCTGTTTTTTGGTGTATCCGGCACGCCGAGGCTTTCACGCACCCGGCTGCCTTTATAGATGAACCATATGCGGAGTGTTCCGCCATGGTTCTCCACGCCTGTTGGGTATGCTGACTTAGCCATTATTCCCTCCTGACGTCCAAGAGCCCGCTAAGCATAAACGGATCTTCATTGGCGCGCACCCGGCTGTTTCTTTGACATGCTCTCAACCCACTGGTCGACAGCCTTTCGGTTGTACATGCATTCGCTGTTTTTCTTCGGCACGCCGTCAGGTGAGACGTGAAGATATTCCCGTCCTACCATCCAGCATTTTTTACGGGCCCGCTCGATAGTGCCCGGGCGAAGGCCGGTAATCTCGACGAGCTTTTCTTCGGTTACCCAGTCGTTGGGCACGATTAAGGTCATTTCGCTCATGGGTGTCTCCAGGCAAAAAAAGAACCCGGCGCTGGGCCGGGCAAAAGGGATAACGGAGCAGTGCTTTCGCACCCAATAGCCAGCTCATAACTGGCTATCAGTTGCGTCAAGGTTTGATGTGAAGACGCGGCTCCCCGTCTTTCGGTTCCGGCCAGTGGCGGGTCATGTTCACCTTTAGTTTTTCTTCCAGCGCCGCGGTGATTTGCTCATCGGTGATACCGGCGCGCCGCTGCGCGTCCCAAAGCAGGAACTGCATATCAGCCCATTCACTTAGGTCGGCAGGATCGGCAGCAGCTTCCAGCGCCTCTTTCGAAAGGTGCTTCAGAGGTCCGATGGGGCCGACATTGCCGAAGGTCTTTTCTGACCATTCAGCGTGGCGCCGCCGGATCAGGTTTCTGGTGAACTGCGATTTCTTCGATTCGTAAGGTTTCACGCTCTCTCCTCATGCAGCACGCATTGCGCGCAGCTTCTTCAGGTGTTCTGCTGTTTCGATTTCTTCAGCGATCCGCTCGGCCTCTGCTTTGGTCAGCGGCTCGAAATCCTGATTAAAGCGGCCCATGCTGGCAATGCAGGTGCGGCCGTTGCGGATGTAGTGGATTACTTCGTGGGTAGCGCGGAGGATTTTGCAGGGTGCGCCGAAATCATCGGCGTACCAGGTGTTAGGCTGGATTATCCTGAACATTGGCTGACTCCTGCAAAAGGAGGTAGACGATTGCCACAGCGCGCAGCGGGTTACGGTGAGTCGAGCTGACACCAGACTCATGAGTTGCCTGCCACACGGTCTTACCTAATGGTACCAGACCGATTCGATGCTTCTTCATTGCCGGGTAGAGCTCTTCGGCACGACGTAACGGAAACCAGGCGGTGTTCTGTACCGTGTTAAACCAGTTCCACGACAAATTGGCACCGGTCTTTTCATGCGGGTGAATAGTGGCGGTGTACTTTGGCTTCAGGAAATATGCGAGCCTTACACTTATTTCACCGTCACTGAGTTTGGTGTAATCCATCAGGAGCCCCTTTGCTTACGGATAAGTTCCAAATCAGCCTGGCAACTGGCGCACGTCTGGCAACCGGGAACGGCAGCGCGCCGCGGCTCTGGAATTGGTTCGTCGCATTCCGCGCAATGCTCAGCTGATACGGCGTTGCGGTTCACTCGGTGATCGGAAAGGGCAGCGTTACGTTGAAGCTCTTCAATCTCTGCTGCTGTGTCGATGATGTCGGCCATGTTAAGCGTCCCAGTTGATGCCAGCAGACACGAGCTGTCGGCAATGTCTGATAATTTGAGCGCGGTTTACTGTGCCAAGGCGCCATGGAGAGCAGTAAGGGGTAATGTCTATTTCTTCATCCCAGCCAGCTTTATTGCGGGCATCCATCTCGCCTTCATGGTCGTGCGTCAGCATAATTAAATGATCGTGGAGCACGAAAAAGGCATCGTAACTATCGCACTCGCCAGTCCAGTAATCAGGGGAACCCCAAATGTGCCATTCGTCGTGATACACCGTTCCATGACGGCCTTCGAAATCGCCACACTCAAGGGTGAAATCTGCGACGTTAATGCTCCTTGGTCTTAGTTGAATAAGCAGCTCCATTGCCGATTTGCTGAACTTCTTTTCAATACGAGCTTTACGGTTAGTGAACTTGTAGCGAGCCATTTTCAATGCTCCCGGAACTGTCGGTTAATTCGGTTGAAGGTGAACGCCAGCAATAAAAAAGGCCGCGATAGCGACCTGGTTATTAGTGCCTTCATGCTGCGCCGCCTTCATTCTTTTCGGCTTCGACAGCCATCTGCTCAAGCCGTCGTGAAATCTCGGAGGCCAGCGTCTGGAATTCTTCCTCGGTCGCCACCGGGATCGGCACAAAGCGAATTCCGATGTGCGCCAGGTGATTGGCAATGTCGAGGCTTTTCCTCAAATCGACGGGCGAGGCTCTGTTCATGACGCACCGCCAACGTTGCGCAGCCAGATGCAAACCGCGCCATCTTCCGTGTCGTGAATTGAACCGACAAACCAACCACCACCGGCGGGTGTCTCTGGTTGCCACGATGAAATGTCATAGCCGTCAACATCGGGATCGACATCACCCTCATCGCGGTAAATCACTTTCCACTCTAGGCCGTTCTTCTCCAGCCATGCGTTGAACTCAATGGGCGAAATGGACTCGCGTCCATCGCAAAACTCATCGTAAAGCGGGTGAGTCCAGTAACCGTATTGGTCGCGTTCGACGGGTAGGGCTTTAATTTCTGTTGTCATGATTAACTCCGTGGTTAGCAAATTCACCGTGATATTGTTCTCTGTAAACTCTCAGGCTTTCTTCTGCCTCCTCTACGGAGTCAAACCAGCCTATAACAACCCTTTTACCGCCAACCTGACAGCGAGCTCTCAAGCTTTGCATTTTCTTATCCCACCCAACCCCCTTTACCCCTGAAATGCTGTCCTTTCTGACATACTGATTCATCATGTTCTGTGAACGAGAGGCGAGCCTAAGATTTGATATTCTGTTATCCGATCTGTTGTTGTTTACATGGTCAATTTGTTCTTCCGGCATAGAGCCATGAACATATAGCCACGCCAGTCTGTGAGCTGAATATTTAACCCTATCTACCTTTATGTAGGCATAGCCTGTGTAATCTACAAACCCAGCAACATCACCTGGATGCATGCAATAGGCGGTAGGGTTTAGCCAATAAAAAACCCCTGTTAAGGGGTCGTATCGAAGCACTTCTTTTAGCCTGTTTTGCGTAAGGGTCATTGCTCAACTCCAAACCTTTTGTTCAGGCGGCCAGTTTTGACGACGAACTCCAGGAGGCTAACTCCCAGAGCTTCAATTTTCTTGTGATGCTTGTTGATGATGGGAGGCACCGTTTCGTTCCAGTTAGGCTTTGGCTTCTTGCGCATGGCCTGCTGGATTTCCTCGGTGCAGCGGCGGCAGGCGGCGCGGATGGCGTTGTCTGTTTCTGGCGTCATGCGGCCTCCGTCGTCTTTTTGAAGGAGTGAGCAATTCGCGCAGATGCAATGGTTACGTAATCCGGGTTCAGGTCGATGCCGATGAAGTTAAATCCTTCCTCGATAGCTGCCCGGCCAGTGCTCCCGCTACCCATCCACGGATCAAGCACGGTACCGCCAGATGGAGTAATCAGCCTGCAGAGGTAACTCATCAGAGCGATCGGCTTAACGGTGGGGTGATTGTTCTTCGCGCCACTGGTACGCCCGGCACCGGCGCGCGGATCGTTAATGCCGACGCTTCCTTCCTTGCGTCCGCCGGTCATTTCGCTGGCTGACGTCGCAATGAATCTCTCGAGGCCTTCATCGCGCTCTTTCGGTTTTACCTTGGCACAGTAAAAGAAGCGGGCGGCGCTCTTGCTGCTATCGATACGTGGAGTTGACTCGTGCCGCCGGTTCATTTGCCCGTAGCAATTCGCCGCACCCATTTTAGAGCTTGGCTCATTGCCGGTAAGCGCTCCTTGCTGGCCTTTCGCATCCGGGAACGCTGACACGACAACATCACTTCCGTCGTGAATGATGTTTGCCGGCCAGCGACCCTCTGGTGCCTGCTCGTAATCGGCAACAGGTTCGGTACCATCGCGCTGGTGTGAAAGCAGACCGCCAGCACCGCCATTTAGCGCCTCGTCGGTAGGGATGCGGCAGGCATTGATATTGATCGCCCCGGTACCATGCTCGGCCATGTTCGCTGACACCGTTTTTTTGAATGGCTTGCGAGCCATGACGATCGGTTCGTGCGCAGGCTTCAGAGCCGTTCCCCAGCCATCAAAATCACCATCCAGGTTATGCGACTTGGGGAAGCCGCTGCCATAAATCCAGAGAATTTGGTCGCGGATTTCGAAACCGGCATCCTCTGCATTAACCACAAGGCGGTGATAGGTACGTGATCCGCCGAACGCCAGAAGGTGTCCGCCAGGCTTGAGAACGCGCAGGCATTCCTGCCACTGCTCTACAGTCGGGACGTCGTAATCCCATTTGTGGTTCATGAAGCTCAGCCCGTACGGTGGATCCGTCACGATGGCGTCAACTGAGTTATCCGGCAGCGTTTTCAGGACGTCTTCGCAGCGCCCGACGTGGAGTTGATAGGTCATGCAGCCTCCTGCCTTTCCCGATATTCCTCAGCGAGCCGCTGCGCTTTTAATGGATTACTGACCACTGCACCCCATGGCATTAGCCAGCCGTTACCAATGAAGGGAAGGCACAGTGTGCCAACCCTGATGTCGTCGTGAGCGTGAGTCATAGGATGGACTCCATTTCATCGATATAGAGGCACTGAGCAATCAGGCGGCGACGGCGTGCGGCACGCGCTATGCACTCCTGCCGTCTACCTTCCTGCGATTGATCCATGGCGCGCCGGGTGAACAGCCGCGATTTACCCTGCGGCGTTACAACCTTTGGCTTCGTGACCAGGTCGAATGTCCGGTCGCAGATACCGTCCTCGTTAATCCACTTTTCCGACTCAACGATCTGCGCTATCTGTCCGGTGCCGCGGGTAATGCCGTTGGCAACCCGGTTAAACTCAATGAGCGTTACGCCAAACTTCTCAGCGATTTCGCTGCCGGTTACCGGGCGGCCGCGCGTCTGAATCATCCATATAACGCGCTCACGGAGGCCGGAGAATTGCCCGGTTCGCCCGGGCCGGCGGTAAAAGGGTGTGCGTTTCATTTCCACTGCTCCCCGAACGTGAATCCGATCTCCGCCAGCGCCTCGTCCATCTTCTCGATGAACTCCGGCACCATTTCGTTGAAGTCGGTCATGTACTGCGGATCCCGCTCAACGACCACATGGTGAATGCCTTCTCGCTTCATTCGTGGGTCGTAATTGGCGAAGAACCAGGCGTCTTTCCCGGTCACCCACATGCTGTACTGCACCTGGGCCATGTACTCGGACTTAATGGCTTCGAAACCGCCGAGGCGGAATTTCATAAAGTCACGGGAGGTGAACGGGCATTTCAGCTCAAGGCCGAACCCGTTACTACAAAGGCCGTCAGGGGAGCACGCGGTGCGCATGCTCTCGTCACGGAACAGGATCGGAGACTCCGTGACTTTCACGTCGGTGGTGAACTCGAAGAGAGTGCGGGCGTCTTCCTCATGCTGCTTCCCCCAGGCCAGCGCCTTGGCGTTAACCTCTGGCGCTACGCCAGTGCATACCTCGGCGAGCAGGGTGTGGAAGTAGGACATCTTCATGCCCGTCCATTTGGTGCCGGAGCGCGGCTTGGAAATGACGTTGTGCACTTCAGAGGCTGTGATAACGCCGAGGCGCAGCCGGTGCCACGCCTCATCGCCCTGTTGGATAGTTGTTACGTCAATGCCAGTTCGGGAAAGGATAATTTCTGGTGTCATGCTGCCGCCTTAGCCCTTTTCTGAAGGAAGCCAAACCCTTTCTGCGCCTCTTCCTCAGTGAGGTCTGAAGCCACAAGAATTGGCCGTTTGAAGATGTCGCTGCACACAGGGAGGAAGTCTTTCTCCCAGTCTTTATCCAGGGTCGTTAAGAGATCGGTTATCGCCTGCAGCGTTTCTTCGCTTGCTGCTGGTGGAAGTACTTCAGTGGTGTTGCGCGGCGTGAAGTCACGGATATCAACGTCCAGTGATTTGCCTTCCATTTCTTCGGCGGTAGGCTGCTGTCCAATCTCAGGCCATGCCTTACGCAACGCCTGGGCTTCTGCGCATTTCGCCAGCTGGCCGTATGGGCGCTTTTTCCACATTGCATTCGGCGCCGTGGTGTCGCGGCCGGCGGTGGCATAGTTTTCAATCCAGTATTCTTTGGCGCTGAACTCGACGATCTCGCCGCTGGGCATGCGCTTATAGACGGTGTATTTGCACCACTGAGGGAAGGTCACCTCGATACCAGTAAGCGTCAGAGTTACGTCTGGCCCGAACGCGGGCTCGCGAGCCCCGGCATAATCGCCGGAGCGGTCTGCCTGAATGCGGTAAAGCCCGATGCCCGGCATAACTACGTCGCGCCAGTCGCCTTTGCCTGTTTTCGAGTCTTTGACGTACATCGGAACGAGGTGGACAGGTTTGAGCAACGGATCCAACTGGCGGGCGCGGCAGTAGTCAAGCGCCATCATTACCGATTCGTCTTTGGCGCCAGGGTAGATGCTGTTCTTCAGCGCGCTCCAAGTGGAGACGTCGACGCCTATCTCCTGAAGCGACGTCGCTGTGATTGTTAATTCGTTTGCCATCGTTAATCCCCTCAAAAATTAAAACGGGCAGCCGGTGCGGTGTTCCCAGTCGTATTCCGCCTGGGCGTAAGCAACTGCTGAAATGAAATCGTTGTAGGCCTCGACAGCTTTATCGCTGCGAAGTCCTTCGTATGGGCTGGAGTCAATCGGGACTGAGAAGTGGAAGAGGCCGGACGGCTCTTTTGGCATCATGTCGATGAATTCCCGAGCGCGGTCGCCGATCCACTTCTCTTTCTCGTCGGTGAGCTGCTGCTCAACCCAGCGCCGATCTTCGATTCGGTCGTAAGTGAGGTATGCGTTCATGGTTGCCTCAGTAATGAATTTTCGCGCAGGGGATCAGGTCATCTTTCAGAGCGGTGAGTACTTCGATAGCCTGTTCGCGGGTTAAGCTGGTATTGCTGGTGAGCGCGTTAACGATGTTGGTGCCGACCGTCTTGCGATGCTTCACGTCAGATTCACGTTTTGCCTGTTCGTCGGCGATGCGCTTCTGCTCAGCCAGACGGGCTTCTTCTGCCTGTTTTGCTTTCAGGCGTTCAGCTTCTACCGCCATGGCCTTTTCACGTTCAGCCCGGGCTTCCGCTTCCTGCTTCTCACGTGCCGCACGCTGTTCCGCTTCAATGCGCTGGCGTTCGGCAAGTTCAGCGCGGGCTTTTTCTTCAGCTTCGCGACGTGCTGCAGCTTCAATCTCCGCTTTATGTCTCGCTTCGGCTTCGCGCTTGGCTTTGTCAGCTGCTTCCTGCTTAATGCGCTCTTCGTGCTCGCGCTGAGCCTGTTCCGCCAGGCGGCGCTGCTCTTCGCGGTCACGGTCAAACTTGTCATTCATCAGCAGAGCCATTTCGTGGTCTGCCTCGATCTGCGCGGCGCGCTGGCGGTCAAACTCTTCGTTCATTTCCAGCGCTTCGGCGTGCAGCGCGTTCATGGCTTCTTCAGCCTTAATGCGTTCCTGCTCGGCATCCCATTCATCGCGGGGCTTAAGGATTGCGTCACGAATGGCATCGCACTCTCTGGTGAATACTCGCAATTCCTCTTCAGCGGGCTTAACCGCCTCTTTCAATCGCTTGAGGTATTCACGACCAGGCTTCTCTATAGCTGTTTTGCTGGAGCCAACCATGCGCGCCAAGCTGCCAATGCGGTCACGGCCTTTTTTAGTGGTAACATCTGGAACTTCTTTAGCCAGTTCGCGGATTTGCTCGAGAAAGCCATTAAGTCCACCCGCGCTGTAAAGCGCTGGCGCCTGTTCAGGCTTGATTTCGATGACAGTTAAGTCCGTTACTTCGCTCATGGTTTCTCCTGAAATTTGGATGTGCAGATCCCGCCCGCATTTAGCCAGGCCGATCGGTTGAATAGAGTGGTTACTTAGAAAGTTTTGAATTCCAGCACTCTATGGCTGAAATTGGTGAGTCGAAGGTAACCGGAGCTATCCATCCGCAACATTTCAGCTGGAACTGATTCAGGATGTATGGCTCAGGAGCAATCCTGCATCCGCGATTCCATTCGAACGCTTTAATTACAGGCTCTCGTTTGCAAAATGGACACTCTGTTGCTTCAGGGAGATTTTCGAAAGAAATGTCAGGTAATGATCCATCATCTTCAGCCCACTGAAGTTCGCCTGGCACAATGACCGAATATCCGTCCCAACGATCAAACTCAGGTGAAAGAACATCTTCGAAACCAGCGCCGCGAAGTCGAAATTTCGCCCGGGCAATAACCGTAAGACCTTTAACTTTTCGGCTGGCCATCCGCCAGACATAAACACCGGCGGCATCTGGCTTACGTTCAGAATATTTAACCCATTGCATGCTCACCTCCACGCTGATTCGAATTACCTCGATACCAAGGCATTCCAGCGGCTCTTTTCATCTCTTCGTTGGCTTCCATCCATTTAGCGCCATCACCGTTCTGGCGCGCATCACGGGCTTTCTGCTGAGCTAAGCGAAGAAGTGGGTGATTGATAGTCATACCTTCACCTCAACCTGTTCCAGGAGGCCAGCGATATGCATCTGCCAGCGGTTCAGCACCAGTTTTTCCCGCGGTGCCGATACTGAAGTCAGCTGCCACTCGTTATCGTTGAGCTTTTTGGCGGTGTACTGCTTGCCGTTGTGGGTGACTGTCATGATGCCTCCCGGGCGCGCAGCATCTCGTCGGCCATTTCGTATGCCCAACCAGGAATAGCTCCCTGCGGCTCATGCGCTGCTATCATTGCCTGCATAGCCTTGGCTGCGAAGTAATCGCGCAGCGTCATGCCAGATTCGCTTTGCCAGTCTGAGTTGCAACCAACATTTCCTAATTCTGGGAAGGCTGGACCTCCAGTTTTATTGCTCATAAATCCTCTTGGCCTTATCGCGGCGAACGGAACGGTTAATACAAGACTTCAACGCATTTATTCAGTGTTTCAATGGGCGGTGGATGGCCGCCGGTTGTCATAACTAAGCCGCCTCGGTGAAGCGACTGAGGTATGGCCGATAAAAAACCCGCCGGAGCGGGTCTATTTGATGCGTCTTACTAACTGCCCTTGTACGTTCACGCCGTCACCTGGCTGCAGCCTCCATAGCTCACATAGCTGAGATTCAGTCCACTGACGGAAGTCGATTAGCTCCCGTAGAGAAATACCGATCTGGTGATTAATTTCGAATTCTGGCATCGCCTTACCCTCTGTCGTTACCCGCTGATGCGGGAGAAATGCTTTGGTGGTGAGCGCAGCCGGGCGACTAACTCCGGTCGCGTACTCATTGCCAAGCGCCTTCGCCGAGAAGGTTTGCTTCTGCACTCACCCCAAAACATTCCAGTTACGCACCATTGCCGCTCTCCCTGAGCCCGCCGGGCGTCCGACGCATGGTTTACTGTCGCGCCGTTCGACTGACCGAATCTCAACTTCTCCGCTGGCTAACTTCGCTCAGCTGTCGATGTTTCGTTTCGATGGACTAACAATAGCTAAAGCGATTATTTCAGTCAATCGCCAAAACGATATTTATCATCGATAAAGTGATAATGCATTGAATGTTAAAGCGATATTTTTTTTAAACGAAGTGGAAAAAAGTGATGTTGAAGGCGGTTTGATGGGAGTGAAATGAAGGTAGTAGATGGAGGTATAAAAAAACCGGCTTTCGCCGGTTGGTTAATCAGTTGCAGTTAACTTTCCTGCCTACGAAGATCAAGTCTCCGTACTCGTCATTGGTATTCTTAAACCTAAGAACCTGTCCATTACGGATAAAGGCCCAGTAGAGTTGCTTACCTGTGTATCCGCCATAAGAATTTTTTGCGTTCACGAAAACACACGTTGAGTAACCGTAAACAAAGTTCCTGTTCTCAACCATAACCTCTTTGCGGAGTGGAGAGAAGTCGCTGAATTTCGCGGAATCAGGATCCTTTAAGGCATCCTTGATTGTTGCCTGAACCAGCTCTTTATAGTTCTTTGGCTTTTCACCGACATCGGCTGTTTCAAGATTGATATTTCTCACCTTCTCGGCAAACTCGGCATCATGTTTTTTAGCCTCAGCCATCTTCTGATCGTAATCAGAAGCAATACGGGCATAAGGTGGTTGCGCACACGCGCTGAGCAATGCAGAGGCGATAACTACAGTTGCTAATTTTTTCATCTTCCCATCCCAGAGTAATTACTGTGTAAATTTTGTTATGCGAATCTTTTATAATCGACTGACTGTCTCAGCAGTACTTTAGCCATGACGTAGAACGCGTCCTCATCTTCAGGCTCGACGTACCATTTTTCGTAAATCGGGTTATCGGATATTACTGCCAGCCTGTCTCGCTGCATCTGCAGGCGCTTAACGTGCAGTGTCTTCCCAAATACAAAGACGTATACACCGTCACCATCAAAGTGCGTAACACCGGTATCAACGAAGATCTGATCACCAGGTGAAATAGTGCCGTCCATGCTGTCACCATTAACTGTGATCACTTTGACGTGCGCAGCTGGACGGTTGCCGAACAAGGCTCGCGCCTGCTCAGTCGTGTATTCAATGGCTCGGATAGTTTCAATGAAATCGCTGGTGACAATGCTGCCCGGTCCAGCGCTGGCTTTAACATCGAGTACATCCACGCGGTAAATCCCATTCAGTGACGGCTTAACCTGGTATAGCGCAGACGGTTCTCTTGCGCTACTCGAAGCCATTTCCCCTTCACCAGTAGACAGCCACTCCGGCCGCACACCCAGAACAGAGGCAATCTCAACAGTTTTACGGGAACCGTTCGCTTCCTTGAGTAGCTTATTGACGCTGGACTGAGCCATGCCGACATCTTTGGCTAATCGGCCCTGTGTATATCCAGCATATTTCATTGCCTGCGCCAGGCGCTCCGAGAATCCCATATTCACCTCTGTTAATGACTCCCTTAACTCTATCGCTCAAGCGATTATTTAGCAAAAAATCGCCTATGCGATTGACATTCGCTAAAGTGATAACCATAATCGCTTTAAACTGATAGCTGAGGTGATTATGAAGACCCCAACAGTAGAGAAGAACTCCGCAGTAGAGAAAGCGATCGCCATCGCTGGCAGCCAGAAAGAACTGGCAAAACGTTGCGGCAAAGCTCAGTCCACTATCTGCGACTGGCTTAACGGAAAGAAACGCATCTCCCCAGTTCACGTTCCTGAGCTGGTGAAAGCGGTTGGTGGTGAAATCCAGGCTCATGAATTCCGCCCGGATCTGCCGTCCATCTTTCCACACCCTGACAACCATGCCGCTTAACGGCGGCTCTAACCACGAAAGGGAAAGCAATGCATTCACTTGCGTATCAACAAGGTAACAAATTTTCGCCAACGGCGATGATTTACCAGAATCGCCGGGAGCCTGATTCCGCGGCGTTAAACATCGATGGGATCCGCGCAGCTGTTCGCGCCTGGGCAGCTGATTGCCGCAGCCGTGAATTTGTTGCGGCGCTGATTGTGGAAGAGTGGCGGGCTACCGGCGGTACCGGGCTGGATATCCCGACTGACTCGCACCGCCAGATGCAGAAGGTGTTTCGCTGGATTGATGGCGATACCGAATATGCGGCCAACAACATTCGCCACCTGGCACCGGCAATCATGTCCGTCCTGCCGCTGGAGTATCGCAACCGCCTGGCGCCACAGAACGACACGATGTCGCTGATCGCATCCGCGATGAAAGAGTGTGCCGAAGCTAAGCAGGCCGTGCTGCTGGACGCTCCAGAGCATCAGAAGCTGAAAGAGGTAAGCGAGGGTATAGCGTCGCTGTTCCGCCTCATGCCGGAGCAGGTAGGGCCGTTGATGACGATGGTGACGTCGATGCTGGGGGTTATGTGAGAGGCACCAGAAAAGAAAAAGCCCTTGAAGCGGTCACTTCAAAGGCCTTCCAAACACTGTGTTACGCCAAGTAACGGGAGTAAGTATGTCAAAAACTCGCAAAAAGTACCAGGAAAAAGAGGAACGTCGCCATCCAGATTCACCAGATGGCCTGGTTGTCGCCGCCTCAAAAAACAGAGCGTTCGCTGAGCGCTTCGTTGGCATGGCAAGACTGGCACTGATTCAGGCAGGGGTGAAGCATGGGCGTCGTTAAGCATTTAGCAGACTACAGGCCGCCGCTGGAGGTCGTGGAGCATCGTGTGGCGCAACTGGAAGATGGGTTCACTCGCGTCGCGAATGAGCTTCTTGATGCCGTTATGGCTTCAGGTTTGAGCGAAACTGAGATGTGCATTGTGCTGGCTGTCTGGCGCAAAACATACGGCTTCAATAAAAAAATGGATTGGGTCAGCAACGAGCAACTTGAGCAGATGGTTGGTAAGCACCACACGCATTGCTCTACTGCCAAAAACCTGCTGATCGGCAAGAAGGTATTCATTCAGGAAGGCCGCAAAGTTGGCATGAATACCAATATTTCCGAGTGGAAAACGAAGGTTAACGGATTCTGCAAAACATTAGCCAAACCTGCTAAGAAAACCTTAGCGGAAGTTGCTAACAGAACTAAGCAGAAGGTGCTAACCACAAAAGACAATAATCAAAATACAGAAAGACAAGATCCCCCTAAATCCCCCCAGGGGGAAAACTCACTCGCTCAGGAAGTGATGGATTACTTCAACGAGCTAACGGGTAGTCGTTGTGCTGCGCTGGCACCTTTTGAGAAAGCTCTCTCCACAGTGAAGAGCAAAGATCAATGCTACACCGCTGAAGAGCTGAAGTTGGTTATCCGCTGGGCCCATGTGAACTGGGGTCACAGTTTCAAGCCAGAGAACCTGTGCCGTATGACCCGCTTTGATGGATACCTGTCAGACGCCCTGATATGGGCTGATGGTCAGGGAAGCAATCCGGCAGCCTGTCCGCACGAAGAGATCATCAAACTCTGGAATGAAAAATTCCCTGCTAAGGCCGTGTCGGTGCATGAGTGGAACCGCCGCCGCCCCGCATATCGAGACCTCGAAGCTGTGTGGAACGGCAAAACCACTCAAGGAAACTGGCGAGAACTGAAGCACATGGGCATGGCCTTCGAGCTGATTAGCAAGTCTTCCCTGTTCGGCACCAGAGGCGATCAGCCATGGCTGACTCTCGACTGGATACTGAATCCGAAGAACTGGGGATCTGTATACGAGCAGTCCATCAACGAGCACCGTGAGCGCAAGGGAGTGAAAGCATGAGCCGTTTTATCGATTTGTACGTTGAGCAGGCCGTCATCGGCGGGATCATGCTCGCAGCTGGGCGCGCTGACGGTGTGGACATGGCGACTGATGCGATTGAGGGGCTGACTGAGGACCACTTCACAGCAACGCCTCACAAGGTAGCTCTGCGGTCCTATAAGCGACTCAATGAATCCGGTTCGAAGATAGACCTGCTGACTCTGACCAGTGATCTTGAACAGCTTGGCGCGCTGGATAGAGTGGGTGGGTTTGCTTACCTGGCTGAATGCAGCAAAAACACGCCATCGTTCGCTAACCTCGCCGCCTACTGCGAGAAGTTGCGGGAAATGCATCTCGGTCGCCGGATGACGCTGGCTCTACAGGTGGGGATCCAGAAGCTTTCCGAGCCATCATCCGAGGGTATCGCTGACATCATCGGAAATATTCAGGCTGATATCTCTGGCATCGAACACAACACCGACTACGGCACCGAGCACATCACCACTGGCATCGACATGTCGCTGGAAACCATCCAGGCGATCATCAGTGGCGACATCTGGAAATACAAAACAGAGCTTGGCATGTCGACCATCGATAGCGCTTTCGGAGGATTCAACAATACGGATTTTATCGTCGTTGGCGGACGTCCTGGCATGGGGAAAACCATGTTTAGCACCACAGTGACAGAAACCGTAGGCTTGAAAAACAAAAAGCCGGTGCTGTTCTTCAGTCTCGAGATGCCAGTGGAACAAATCTCTGAGCGTGTCGCGTTCCACCGGGCGCGGGTAAGCAAAGAAGATCTGCTGAGCAAGGTTAGCGGGAAAATGGACGAAGCATGGGGGAAGGTTAGTCACTGCATGAAGGAGTTCATCGACTCTCCGATCTACATCAATGACAAGCCTTCCCTGAGCGTTCACCAGGTGCGTGCGGAAGCGCGGCGTATGAGTAAGAAGTTGGGCGGACTGGGCGTGGTAATCGTCGATTATCTCCAGAAGATGCGGATGTCAGACCCGGAGAACATGAACCGCAGCGTAGGGGAGATCGCCACCGGCCTGAAGAACCTGGCGAAAGAGTTGCGTTGCCCGGTCATCGCACTGGCTCAGCTTAACCGTAAGGTCGAAGAACGTGCTAATAAGCGCCCGGTCGCAGCTGACCTCCGCGAGTCCGGTGTTATCGAGCAGGAAGCCGATGTGATTTTCATGATCTACCGGGATGAGAAATACAACCCGAACACCGAACTGAAAGGCATCACCGAAATCATCTGTGTGAAGTCCCGCCATGCGCCGGGGGCAGAAAAAACCTACCACTTCAGCAGCCGCTACTCCGGACTGGACCCGGTAGATTTCACCTACAGCGGCCAGATGCAACAGGAGGCTGACTATGAGTGCTAAGACGATGAAAGGCAAACAGGCAATTCTGCGTTATCTCGAAACGCACCGGACCTTCACCGAGAAGGATGTGGCCACAGAGTGCGGCATAACCATCAACTGCATCACGAAGAACGCTATCGATCTGGAGCGGGCCCGCAAGATTGTCCGGGTGAGCAAGGTCTGGCGAACGGTGACTTATCGCCTGGCGATGCCAGAAGAACAGGATGGCACCGCGCGCAGCTGCACCAACGGAATATTTCAGGAATGCCGCAATAGCGCGGCTATGAAGCGAGTATTGATGGTTTGTGGGAGGGTAGGGGTATGAAAATTTACATCGCAGGACCAATGACGGGTTACGAAAACTACAACCGTCCTATGTTTAACGCAGTAGCACAGCAGATGTTATCAGGTGGTCATGTGGCATTAAATCCGGCCACGCTCCCGGATGGTTTATCTAAGCGTGAGTATATGGACATCTGCCTGGCGATGCTTCGCTGCGCCGACGCCATTCACATGCTGCATGGGTGGCAAGAGTCGGATGGTGCTGTCGCTGAGCATGCCATGGCTAAAAAGCTGGGAATTAAAATTTCTTACCAATTTGAAGGAGCTGCCGCATGAAACCAACATACAAAGAACTTGAAGGCAAGTGCGCGGCGCTGGCTGCGGAGTTGAGTGCAGTTGAAGACATTCACAACGATGCAGTGTTTATCACTGATGAGCACTATGAGCAGTGCCCGCCGGAAGTACAGAGGATAATTCGATCGCTGGCTGTGTTGCAGATACCAGCGTACCAAAATTTCCTGGCTGAAGTGCGTGCGCAGGGTGTGGATGCAGCAATCGAAGAGTTAAACCAACTAGCTGAGCGTAGCGAGAAAGAAGCACCAATTGCAGCAGGGCATTATCGCTCAGCAGCATTGTTCTTTAAGTTATTCGCAGACTCAATACGCAAAGGAGTGCAGTCATGATTACAGGAACCTCAAATTACGACGAAGTGCCAGTGGTGCCATGCACAATCTGCGGCGGTTACTACAAGGCTGAT